>NZ_JAALDW010000258.1:0-5956 GCF_014145055.1 Dietzia sp. DQ11-38-2 | reverse complement strand
TGGCTACCGCACCACGCACATCCGACGTACACGGACGGCGGCGGACGGGTACGACTGACCGAGTTCTCCCTCGCCGGTGTCGAGGCGATGCTGGCCGAGGAGATCGCGGCCCGACCGTCCTTCGGGGCGGGCGCGACGCCTCGGCCGGGGGAGCCTCATCTCGTGGTCGTGGTGGACGGTGTGGGTGTCAACGGCGCGGAGCGTCTGGTCGCGGAGGACGGGTTGGACGGCGTGACCGTCCTGGAGGTCTCCGGGAGTCGCGCCGGTCAGTTACGCGACCTCGCGACGAGGCTCGGGCTGTGTGTCCGGGTCCACGATGACGGCGGCGCCTCGGTGCGGACCGAGTCCGGGCAGGAGTTGGTCGCGCGCGCGGACGCCATGAGCCTTCCGGAAGCGGAGCGACTCGCCATGGCACTCGCTCGATACCGGCCCGCGGATACCGTGACCAACGCGGACGGCTCCACGTCGATGAGGCGCGTCCCGGGCCTACCGGACCTGTTGGGGATCGGGTCGGCGGCCAGGGTCGATCCGGCGGTGGCATGGCGTCGACGAGGTGGACGTGATCGATTGCGCGTCCCGGTGGGTGTGAGCCCGGATGGTGCGCCGGTGGAGTTGGACCTCAAAGAGGCCGCGCATGGCGGGATGGGACCGCACGGACTGTGTATAGGCGCGACGGGCTCCGGCAAGTCCGAGTTCCTCCGCACTCTCGTCCTGGGTCTCGTCGCCACCCACGACCCGGACGCGCTCAACCTGGTCCTGGTGGACTTCAAGGGTGGGGCCACGTTTCTCGGACTCGAGTCGCTGTGCCATGTGGCTGCCGTGATCACCAATCTTCAGGCCGAGATCACCATGGTCGACCGGATGCGGGACGCGCTCGAGGGGGAACTCAACAGGCGCCAGGAGGTGCTCCGCGCGGCGGGCAACTACGCGGGGGTCGGCGACTACGAGGCGGCGCGGGCGAGGGGTGCCCAGCTGGACCCGTTGCCCGCTCTGGTGATCGTCGTCGATGAGTTCTCCGAACTCTTGTCCTCCAAGCCGGAGTTCGCGGAGTTGTTCCTCACCATCGGGAGGCTCGGTCGCAGTCTGCACATCCACCTCCTGTTGGCGTCCCAACGGCTCGAAGAGGGGCGACTGCGGGGTCTCGACAGTCACTTGTCCTACCGGATCGCACTCAAGACGTTCTCCGCGACGGAGTCCCGCACGGTTCTCGGCGTGACCGATGCGTATCACCTGCCCGCCACGCCGGGCGCTGGCTTCCTCAAGGTCGATTCCGGTGATCCGGTGCGCTTCGACGCCGCCTATGTCTCGGGCCCTTACCAGGAGGATCGTCGGCGGGAGGGGGCGTCCGTCGCGGCACCGGTCGCCCGTGCCACGGTGCGACAATTCACGTCCTGGTTCATGCCGGTGGCCGCTCCCGTCCCTCCGGCCAGCGACTCCGTCTCCGATCGAGGGGGCCCGGCCGATCACGCCGGTCGGGACGATCAGGAGGAGGGCTCGAGTCTGCTCGACGTTCTCGTCGGTCGGCTGTCCGGCCACGGGCGACCCGCGCACGAGGTCTGGCTCGCGCCACTGGGTGCCGGAGCCGCCCTCGACTCGGCGGTCGGCAGAGAACCGATGGTCCCGGATGACGCCGACCCGCCGAGTTGGAGCTTTCCTCTCGCGGAGGTCGACCTGCCCTTCGAGCAGCGCCGAGCCATCTGGTCCGTGGATCTCTCCGGGGCGGACGGCAACGTGGCGGTGGTGGGCGGGACGAGGTCGGGCAAGTCGACCGCCTTGTGCACCCTGGTCCTGGCCGCCGCGGCGACGACCGGGCCCGACAGGCTCTCGGTCTACGTCGTGGACCTCGGTGGCGGGGCCCTCCAGTCGATCTCCCCGCTCCCTCACGTCGGAGGAGTCGCCCGGCGCGGCGAGGACGAGAAGGTTCGCCGTACGGTCGCGGAGGTCGACGCCGAACTCAAGCGGCGGGAAGCGGTCTTCCGTGACCAGGGCCTGACCTCGATCGACCAGGCCCGCCGCAGACTCGTCCAGCGTGATGGCCGATCAGTCGCCGAGTACCCCGACATCATGTTGGTGATCGACGGTTGGCAGGCGTTCAGGACGGAGGTCGAGGATCTCGAGCAGGTCGTGCTGGGGCTCGCGGCGGACGGTCTTGCATACGGTGTCCATGTGGTCCTGTCGGCAGCCCGGTGGGCCGACCTCCGGCCGGCGCTGCGGGACGCGCTCGGCACGCGTGTCGAACTCCGGTTGGGCGATCCCACGGATTCGATGATCGACCGCCGCGCGGCGGTGACCGTTCCCGCCTCCCCCGGACGGGGTCTGACCCGGGACCGACACCACATGCTCATCTTCCAACCCAGACTCGACGGGCTCGTCGACCCGGGGGGCATCGCCGACGCCACTGCCTCGGCCTCCCGGCATCTGGCGCAGCGGTGGCGCGAACTCGCGGGTCCGGTCACCGCGGCGCCGGTCAGGATGCTCCCGGAAACCCTGCCGTACGGCCAGCTCGCGAGCCTGGCACGACCGGGACCGGACGGTACCCGTTCACGCGTGCCACTCGGGGTGGACGAATCCGACCTGAAGGTCGTCTACGCCGATCTGGACGCCGATCCGCTGATGTTGGTGCTGGGTGATTCGGAGTGTGGCAAGACCTCCGTGCTACGAGCCCTCACCCGGGGACTGATCTCCGGCAACACCGCGCAGTCGGCGAAGATCATCGTGGTCGACTATCGGCGCACCATGCTCGGCGAGGTCGAGGGCGACCACCTCGCCGGGTACGCCGCCACCGAGACCGCGCTGGCGCCTATGGTCGAGCACCTCGTGGAGATCCTCGAGCAGCGGATGCCCGGGGCGGAGGTCACTCCAGAGGAACTCCGTTCGCGGTCGTGGTGGGACGGTCCTCGAATCCACCTCGTCGTCGACGACCTCGATCTCGTCGTCACGGGTGCGGGAAACCCGCTGACCCCACTGGCCCGCTTTCTCCCGCACGCCCGCGACATCGGGTTCTGCGTCGTACTCGCGCGGCGGTGTGCTGGTTCGTCTCGGGCCCTGTACGACCCCTTCGTCGGGAGGATCCGGGATCTAGGCGGCGCCGGCCTCATCATGTCCGGGAGCAGGGAGGAGGGGCCGCTTCTCGGTGGGGTTCGTCCCACGCCCATGCCGGCGGGTCGGGGCAGGTTCGTCACCCGGAGCGGCGGTGTCCATCTGGTGCAGACCGCACTGGCGTTGCCATGACCCGGGTAGCAGTGAGCCTCGCGGTCGACCTCTCGTGCTCCGGACTCGCGGTGGCGTCGGCGTCGGCGTCGACCGTCCTCTCCCCGTCGGTCACGCCGACCTCGGTACTCGCCGGTGTCTACGGGACAGCGTTGCCCCCGGGGGGCGATCGGATCGAGTGTTCCGATCGTGTCGACTCCCTCGCTCTTAGCCACCCGGACCGGTGTCTGCTCGATCCGGTGGCGAGCACCCACCGCGATCGCACCGAGGTGGCGGGCCTCTCCGTTCCCGTGGACGAACTCCTGGCGGCGCCCGTCTCCAGGGCACTCCGGTGGGGCGGGGCGGGGGAGGGCGACGGGGTGGTGCTCCTCGTTCCCAGTGAGTGGGGCAACACCCGATCCGCTCGGCTGGCCGCCGCGGCGGAGGGGCTGGGGGTGGCTCCGCGGATCGTCCGCTCCGCACTGGTGACCGCCGACGCTCTGCCCTCCTCGTCAGCCCGCTGGGCCGTGTGCGTGGAGGCATCCGAGGCCCGGACCATGGTGAGTCTCGTGGAACGCACACGCGGGGAACTGACCCTGATCGACCGGGCCCTCGTCCACCGCTGGGACCCGCGCCGGGATTCGATGCGCGACGACGAGGTCTCCCGTGTGATCGATGCGGTGACCGCCCTCCGACGGGCGAGGCGTGAGGCGGGCACCGGTTCGACTGAGGTTCTGGCTCGTGGACGCAACTGCGAGCGAGTGGTGGACGCCTGCGATCAGGCCCGATTGCTGTCCTTCGTCGTGCCGGAGACCGCTCCGGTCGAGGCGGCACTGCGACTGCACGAGGATGTCTGAGGCTGCTCGGGCCGGCGATGAGGAGGGAACCGAACGCGGTCGCAGCGGCGTCGAACACTGTGACGGACCCACGAGGGGGCCGCAGGACGACAAGGGGAGGACGAGATGGCCGGTTTCAACACCCACATCGGGACCATGGACACCGCGGCCAGGCGGGTCGACGAGGTCAACATGGAGATCGATCGACTACTCGGGAACGTCCGGGACTCGGTGTCGCAGCTCGGGGGATCTGTGTGGCGGGGTGCGGCGCAGGCGCGGTTCGCCACCATCATGACGGAGTGGCAGCAGCAGAGCGCCAAGCTCAACTCCGCCCTGGCGGGCATCTCGGAGACTATGCGGGTCAACAGCACCTCGTTCGACGCCGCTGATCAGGACTCCGCGCAGGCCATCAGCAGAATCGGCGCCTCCGGGCCTCTGAACATCTGACCACCCATCCTCGAATCGGGAGAATACTCATGACCTCAGGACAGATCACCTACAACCACGGCCCGATCGAGGCGTTGGTCGGCCAGGTCGGCTCGGCCTCCACCGCGTTGCGGACCACCCTCGATGACCTCAAGACATACCTCGCGCCGCTCGTCGCCGAATGGGAGGGCGACGCCGCCGTCGCCTACCACGCCCACCAGAACGACTGGGACCAGGCGGCGGCAGCTCTTCAGGCGATGCTCGCGGAGATCTCGCGGGCAGCGAGTCAGGGCAACCAGGGAATGGCCGATGCCGACCGCCGCGCCGCCCAGGGGTGGGGTTGACCCGCGCGGCGGGTATGACGATCGCGGTCTGAATGACCGAGTCCTGGCGGGCCGCCGCCCTGCGGTTCGTGGGCCCCGGTAGCCGAGTGTCCGGTGACCGGGGTCGGCGGCCTTTTCCGGGCGGTGATCGGGAGATCAGGCGGGGATCATCGACGCCCCACGTGCAGCACACCGTTCTTGCGCCTGTAACAGCATGAGGGGGTCGTGTCATCGCGCCCCCTCGACGGCGGATGGGCCCGCTTGGCCTGGCACTTCGGAAGTGTTCTTGAGGTAGACGGCGAGCATCGAATCCCACTCGTCCTTCGACATTGCGAGGTAGGCCGCTCCACAGGCCAGGTGCACGCCTTCCAGCGCGTTGTGGGACTTCTGTTGTAGGGCGAGGCCTTCGGCCATCCAGCCAAGGCGGTCGAACCCGGGCCGCCATCGTGGCGTTCGACCCCGCTGTTCGGGGAGGCCGAGGAAGCTGTCCTCATATCGGGCCTGCCAGGCGTCCAATTCGGCCCAGAGGTCTCCGCCCGGGTCCACAACTCGGCCACCGTAACGATCGACGTTCGCCATGATCGCGGCCGACATCGTGGACAGCTCGGGCGGCATCTGGCTGCTACCGAACGGCTGGAACGGCATGGCCTGCCGATCGAACACGTCCCTCTTGCCGTCGATCTTTCGATATCCCCTCCAGTCAGGGACGCGATCTTCGACCTGCTCTCTCACAGGCTCAGGGAGCGCGTCGAAGAACGTGGAACCCACATAATAATAAGGGATCTCATTCCTGATAAACCCACAGAGCGTGAGCCCCTCAAGCGCCACCTCCACCATTTCCGAGTCGTCAGGTCCGGGCATTCCGCTAAACCGCGCTTCCTGGCATCTGTGTAACTCATCTGACCAGGTCCGGATTCTCTCGCCGAGATCGTCGGTGAGGAAGAGCGACTCCGGCGTAGGGAATAGCTCCCACTCCCGCAGTTCGTTTCCCACCCAGTTGGCAAACGGGCTGTTTCCCCCGAACAAGGCGTATTCCAGAGTGGTTTCGGACGAGAGCGAAAGCCATGGTGCAGCGCCCGAGAGAATGGATCCGACGATGAAGTCCCCGTCGGCGGTGTGAACGGCGCTGCCGTAGCTCATGGACATACCCCACGCACTAGCCCCGGTGATTCACGGGCCGTA
>NZ_JAALDW010000257.1:0-3553 GCF_014145055.1 Dietzia sp. DQ11-38-2 | reverse complement strand
GGCGGCCGCGCTCGGCGAGCTGGGGTATCGGGTCACCGCGCTGACCTACCACGACGCTGCGCGGCGCGCGCACTCCGTGGCCGCCCAGGGCGGGATCAATGCCGCCCGCGCGCGGCGGGTCGACGGCGACAGTCTGCACCGCTTCGTCGTCGACACGGTCAGGGGTGGTGACTTCCGGGGCAGGGAGGCCGAGGCGTTCAGGCTGGGCGAGGAGTCGGCGCGCGTCATCGACCACTTCTCGGCGATCGGCACCCCGTTCGCGCGGGAGTACGGGGGCGTGTTGTCCACGCGATCGTTTGGCGGGGTCCAGGTCTCACGGACTTACTACTCCCGCGGACAGACCGGGCAGCAGCTCCAGATCGCCGGCACCCAGGCCCTCCAGCGGCAGATCCGGGCCGGCTCGGTGCGGTTGCACACCCGTCACGAGATGCTGGATCTGATCGTCGACGAGGCCGGATGTCACGGGGTCGTGGTCCGCGATCTCGTCACCGGACGCATCCGCGCCGAGACCGCCCACGCCGTCGTGCTGGCGACGGGTGGCTACGGCAACGTCTTCCACGACTCCACGCTCGCGGTGAACTCCAACGCCTCGGCCGTGTGGCGGGCTCACCAGCGGGGGGCGCTGTTCGCCTCACCGTCGTTCGTGCAGTTCCACCCCACCGCCCTGCCCAAGGACTCGGCGTGGCAGTCCAAGACCATTCTCATGAGCGAGTCACTGCGCAACGACGGCCGGATCTGGGTGCCGCTGCGCGCCGGCGACGACAGGCCGCCCGGCGAGATCCCGGACTCCGATCGCGACTACTTCCTCGAACGCCGCTACCCCGCCTACGGCAACCTGGTCCCCCGCGACGTGGCCTCACGGGCGATCACGGCGCAGCTCCGCGACGGGCGTGGGGTGGGCCCCCGGCACAACTCGGTCTACCTGGACTTCCGGGAGGCTCTCGCGGGCGGCGGGCGGCGACGGATCGCCGAACGCTACGGCAACCTCTTCGACATGTACTCCCACGCCACCGGCGAGGACCCGTACTCCGTTCCGATGCGCATCGCGCCCACCTGCCACTTCACCATGGGAGGGCTCTGGAGCGACTACGACCTCCAGACCTCGATCCCCGGGTTGTTCGTGGGCGGCGAGTGTGGCTGGGCCTACCACGGCGCCAACCGGCTCGGCGCCAACTCCCTGCTCAGCGCCAGCGTGGACGGCTGGTTCACCCTCCCGTACTCGGTGCCGGCTCACCTGGCCGCCCGCCTCGGTGACCACCCCCCGGACGACGACGACGAGGTGGTCACCGCCGCCGTGGCCCGTGCCCGGGGCCGCGTGGATGCGCTGCTCGCGGTGGGCGGCTCGACCGGACCCGGCCACTTCCACCGCGAACTGGGCGAGATCCTCTACGCCGGGTGTGGGGTCACCCGCACCGCCGAAGGTCTTTCCACCGCGATCGATCGGATCCGCGACCTGCGGACCCGGTTCTGGTCCGACCTGCGGGTGACGGGGACCGGGGGGCACCTCAACCAGGTGCTCGAACTGGCCGGCCGGACGGCCGACTACCTGGAGCTGGCCGAGCTGATGTGCGTCGACGCCCTGGACCGCGACGAGTCGTGCGGTGCCCACTTCCGCGACGAACACCGTACCCCGGGCGGTGAGGCACTGCGCCGGGACGACCAGTGGCGATTCGTCTCCGTCTGGGGGTCCGAGGGCGACGACCGGGGCGGCCCGCGCACGTTCACCCGCCACGCCGAACCGCTCGAGTTCACCGCGGTCGAGCTCACGACGAGGGACTACCGATGAGAACCGCACCCGGGACGGCCATGAGGACGGCATCGTGAGACTGACCCTGCGCGTGTGGAGGCAGTCCGGTCCCGAGGAGACCGGCGCGTACGAGGAGTACGCCGTCCCGGACGCCGAACCGGAGATGAGCCTGCTCGAGTTGCTCGACGTGCTCAACGGCCGATTGATTGATGACGGGCAGGAGCCGGTGGCGTTCGACTCCGACTGTCGGGAGGGGATCTGTGGCGCGTGCGGGGTGAGCGTCGACGGCCGTCCGCACGGCCCTGCGGAGAACACCCCCTCGTGCCACCAGCGCCTGGACGCCTACTCCGACGGCGACACCCTGCGCATCGAACCGATGCGCTCGGCAGTGTTCCCCGTGATCCGGGACCTCGTGGTGGACCGTTCCGCGCTCGACCGGATCGCCGAGGCCGGGGCCCACGTGTCGCTGCCCGCGGGGGCGGCCCCCGACGCCGATGTGACGTCCCAGGGCCACCGGGAGGCGGAGACCGCACTGGATCTGGCGGCCTGCATCGGCTGCGGCGCGTGTGTGGCCGCCTGCCCCAACGGATCGGCGAATCTCTTCGTGGGTGCCAAGCTGGGGCATCTGGCCCTCATGCCGGTGGCGAGCCGCGAACGCGGTTCGAGGGCGCGCGAGATGGTCCGCGCGGCGGATCAGGAGTTCGGGTCCTGCTCCCTCTACGGCGAGTGTTCGACGGTGTGCCCGGCGGGGATCCCGCTACGGGCGATCGCGGTGGTCAACCGGGAGCGTCTCCGCGCGCTGTTCAGGCGTTCCTGACGCCCGGCACCGCGAGGCCCGCCGAACGTCAGCGCATGCGCTGGGAGATCACCTTGGAGATGCCGTCACCCTGCATGGACACCCCGTAGAGCACATCGGCCACGTCCATCGTGGGCTTCTGGTGGGTGATCACGATGAGCTGGCTTGTCTCCCGCAGCTGCTCGAACAATCCGATGAGTCGGCGCAGGTTGGTGTCGTCGAGCGCGGCTTCGACCTCGTCCATCACGTAGAACGGGCTGGGCCGGGCCTTGAAGATCGCCACCAACATCGCCACGGCCGTCAGCGACTTCTCCCCCCCGGACAGCAGGGACAGCCGCTTGACCTTCTTCCCCGGCGGCCGGGCCTCGACCTCGATGCCCGTGGCCAGCATGTCCGTGGGATCGGTGAGGATCAACCGGCCCTCTCCGCCGGGGAACAGCACGGAGAACACGTCCCGGAACTCGCGTTCGACGTCCACCCACGCCTCGGTGAAGATCTGCTCGATCCTCTCGTCGACGTCGTCGATCACCCCCTCGAGGTCGGCCCGGGCCTTCCTGACGTCGTCGAGCTGGGTGGACAGGAACGCGTACCGCTCCTCGAGAGCGGCGAACTCCTCGAGCGCCAGCGGATTGACCTTGCCCAGGGTCGCGAGATCCTTCTGGGCCTGCTTCAGCCGACGCTCCTGTTCGGCGCGGTGGTAGGGCATCGGCGGGGGCGGGGTGACGTCCTCACCGCGCTCGCGGGCCGCCTCGTACTCCTCGATCTCGAGCGAGGACGGTGGAAGCGGCACCTCCGGTCCGTATTCCGCGACCAGTGCCTCGGGCTCGATGCCATGGCGTTCCAGCACCGCGGACTCGAGTTCGGACACCTTGACCTCGAGCTGGGCCCGGACGACCTCGTCGCGGTGCGCGGCGTCCCCGAGCCTGGTGACCTCGGACTCCGCGGCTGCGAGCTCGGTCCGGAGCGCGGCAACCCGGTCGGATGCCTCCGTCCGCGCGGACGCCAGCCGG
>NZ_JAALDW010000256.1:5470-8359 GCF_014145055.1 Dietzia sp. DQ11-38-2 | reverse complement strand
GCCGTCCATCCGACGCCCGCGGTGTGCGGGACCCCCACCGACGAGGCGAGGCGCGTGATCGCGGGCCTCGAGGGCGAACGCGGCTTCTACTCGGGGGCTGTCGGCTGGGCGGACGCCGGCGGCGACGGGGACTGGATGGTCACCATCCGCTGCGCCGAGATCGACGCCGATCGCTCAGGGGCGCTCGCCTGGGCGGGCGGGGGGCTCGTCGCCGACTCCGACCCCGACGACGAGGTCGCCGAGACCGCCGCCAAACTCCGCACGGTCCTCACCGCGCTGGGCGCGGTGTGACCCGCTCTACCTGTCGACGACGGGGTTGCTCAGCGATCCGATGCCCTCGATCTCCACGGTGACCCGGTCGCCGGGGAGCATCGGCCCCACCCCGGCGGGCGTGCCCGTCAACACCACGTCGCCCGGGAGCAACGTCATGATCCTGCTGACGTACTCGATGATCTCCCCCACGGTGTGCATGAACTGGGAGGTGTTGCCGTCCTGGCGTACCTCCGACGACCCGTCCGGGTGGTGCACGGTGGTGCGGACGTCGAGGCCGTTCGGGTCGAGGTCGGTGACTATCCAGGGGCCCAGCGGGCAGAAGGTGTCGTACCCCTTGCCCCGCGTCCACTGACCGTCCGCGAGCTGCTGGTCACGGGCGGTCACGTCGTTGGCGCAGGTGTAGCCGAGGATCACCTCGTGGGCCCGGGCGGCCGCGACGTCGCGACAGGGCTGGCCGATCACCACGGCGAGTTCGCCCTCGTGGTCCACCCGTTCGGAGCTGGGAGGGTAGGCGATCGCCGCTTCGGGGCCGATCACAGAGGTGTTGGGCTTGAGGAAGATCAGCGGCTCGGTGGGCGCCTCGGAGCCCATCTCCTGCGCGTGCTCCGCGTAGTTCTTGCCCACACACACCACCTTGGAGGCGAGGATCGGGGCGAGAAGGCGGACGTCGGCCAGCGGCCATTCGCGACCGGTGAACTCGGGCGTGCCGAAGGGGTGTTCCGAGATCTCCGCGCAGGTGAGGGTGGCGGGGTCGGTGACGTCCCCTCGGACCTCGACGAAGGCGAATCCCTGCGGGTGGGCGATACGGGCGAGACGCATACCCGCGATCCTATGCCGTTCGCAGATCCCGGAGCGTCGTGACCCCGCGGTCGCGCAGCTCGGCCGTCTGGGCCAGGTACAGCTCCGCGCAGGCGAGAGCATCGATCAGTGCGTCATGCGCCCGGTAGCGCGGGAGCCCGTACCGCTGCCGCGCATTCCACAGTCGCAGTTCGTCCGGGGAGGACTGCGGTGCGAAACCCATGTCGACTCCCCCACCGAGCACCCTCCGGTGCAGGTCGAGGGTGTCGACCGACACCAACGGCGGCCGCACGTCGTGGGCGGACGAGCACAGCGAGTCGAGGAACTCTGTCTCTATATGACTGTAGTGGGCGACGAGCACCCGCCCGGTCAACGCGGAGAACACCTGGTCCAGGACGACGTCGACCCCGACGCCGTTCGCCACCGCGTCGTCGGTGATGCCGTGCAGGGTGGCGCTCTGACCCACGCCCTCGACCTCGTCGGCGTGGTCGTCCCGGAGGATCATGGACCGCGCACCGCCGAGGTCGATCCGGTCGCCGTCCACGGGCACCAGCCCCACGGACAGGACACGGTGGCGACGGGGGTCGAGTCCCGTCGTCTCCACGTCCACCGCGAGGAGACGCAGATCGGCCAGCGGGGTCGACGGCGCCGGCGGCGGGGTCTCGAGGTAGCGACGGAGCGGGCCGTCCGGAAGGCGCCGCGCAGCGCGCTGCCGGCGCCCGGACCGGGTGAACCAGTCGCGCATCACATCTGTCCGACCCGGTACTTCAAGGCGAGCGAGCCCTGCACGCCGGCGATGATCCGGAACGCGGCGCGGAGACGGTGGCGGTCGGCGGAGCTCAGCGTTCCGGGGTCGAGGTGGTTGTCCTGCGGGTCGTCGTCCGCGATCTGGCGTGCGTGATGACTGTAGGTCAGGCCGCGGAGGAACCGGAATGCCTCGGAGAGGTCCTCCGCATCCGCCCGCGCGATCACACCCGCCCCGGCCGCGGCGTCGAGTCGACCGAGCGTGGACACCTCGTCGAGCCCTGCGGAGAGGGCGTACACGCGGGCGATCTGCACCACCGGCGCGATCCCCCCGGCCTTGAGGTCGAGGGTGTTGCGGTACTCGCCTCGTCGTTCCACCACCAGACCGCGGAAGAACCCCAACGGCGGACGCCACTCACAGGCGATCCGCGCCAGGTGGGCCTGGAACCGCAGGCTGCCCTCGGCGCGCGCGAGCATCTCGTCCCGGACTCTCATGAACAGCGAGGTGTCCCCGTGGACGGGGCGGATGTCCAGGAAGACCTGGGAGTGCAGGACGGCGTCCGCTCCCGGCGCCCGGACCCAGTCCCCCACCTGGCGTTCCCAGGACGTGCACGTGCGACGCCACGCCGGGGTGGAGGCCATGACCTCACCCGGACACAGCGGGAACCCGGACCGGTCGAGACCTGCGCACACCTGCTCGGCCAGCTGTGCGAAGTACCGGTCCGCGTCGGGTGTCGTCCCCGCCGGGTCGTCCAGGATGAGCGCGTTGTCCTGGTCGCTCGCCACACCCAGTTCCCCTCGTGCCTGGGAACCGAGTCCGACCCAGCAGTACGCCACGGGCGGCGGTCCGAGCTCAAGCTCGGCAAGGGAGATCAGTCGGCGGGTCGCCGCGTCCGCGGTGGCCGTGACGACCCTGCCGATGTCCTGGGGGGCTGTGCCGCGGCGGACGAACTCACCGACCAGCGCGGGCAGCCTCGCCGCCAGGTGTGCGACCCCGTCGGCGTCGGGCGCGCGGGCGATGCGGGCCGCGAGGTAGACGGGGTCGGTCTGCGCCAGGCGGAGCAGGTCCCCGCT
>NZ_JAALDW010000256.1:0-5443 GCF_014145055.1 Dietzia sp. DQ11-38-2 | reverse complement strand
CGTCCTGGCAGACCGGCAGGTGATGGACCCCACGGTCGATCTGGAGGAGCGTGGCGTCGAACGCGCGGGTCCCCGTGTCCACGGTGACTGGATCCGGGGTCATGATGGCGGATACCGGGGCCCCGGTGTCGCCGCCCACCGCGACGACCTTGGAGCGCAGGTCCCGGTCGGTGAAGATGCCCACCACGCGACCCGCCTCGACGACCAGCAGCGCGGACACACGGCGTTCGGTCATCAGCCTCGCGGCGTCCCGGATGGTGGTGTCGGGTCCGGTGGTCACCGCGTCGCGGGCGAGCAACTCCCCGACCGGCGTACCGAGCGCGTCCCCTCCCGCGGCCTCGAGTCGAGCCGAGGCGAGATCCTGACGGATCCGTTCGCTGCGTTCGCCGAAGAACCGACTCAGCTGCGGGTGTTCGGTGAGCAGCGAGTCCAGGACCTCGCGGGGCATCTCGAGCAGCAGGGTGTCGGCGACCGCCACCATCCGGTAGCGCGATGGTCCGCCACTGGCGAGGGAGGAGTAACCGAAGCAATCCCCCTCTCCTCGCGCGTCGAGCAGAGCCCCGTCCGGATCACACACCTCCACGGCGCCCGAGCGGATGAGGTGCAGGGTGTCGTTCCGGGCACCCGCGTCGAGGATTATCGTTCCCCGGCGGTGGTACCGCTGCGAGAGCTGCGCGGGGATCCGGTCGAGTTGGTCGACGGTCAGCTCGTCGAAGGGGGCGCACCGGGCGAGGAAATCTCTCACCTCGACGAGTTCGACGTCCATGGCTCCACTGTGAACGCCGACGGCCCGCGGTGTGATGCGCTTCGTGCGATTCACACCCGCGGACCGTGGTACTCGTACTCCGCTCTAACCGCTGACCGCGGCCACGATCCGGTCCCCGACCTCTGATGTCGCCACCGGCCGGTCCCCACGGGACCCCAGGTCCGCCTCGACCGCGGCTTCCACACGGTCGGCTTCTCCGACCTTCCCGAGATGCCGCAACATCAGAGCGACGGACAGGATGGCCGCGGTGGGGTCGGCCTTGCCCTGGCCTGCGATGTCCGGTGCGGAACCGTGCACCGGTTCGAACATGGACGGGTTGGTCCCGGAGGCATCGATGTTCCCCGACGCCGCGGTGCCGATCCCCCCGGTGACGGCCGCGGCGAGATCGGTGATGATGTCGCCGAAGAGGTTGTCCGTGACGATGACGTCGAAGCGCGAGGGCTCCGTCACCATGTAGATCGTCGCGGCGTCGATATGGCAGTAGTCCACCTCGACGTCCGCGAACTCCGGGGCCACCTCGTCGACCGTGCGCTGCCAGAGACCGCCTGCGTTGACCAGAACATTGGTCTTGTGGACGAGTGTGAGCTTCCCGCGGCGGGACCGCGCGCGTCCGAAGGCGTCGCGTACCACCCGCTCCACGCCGAACCGGGTGTTGACCGAGGTCTCGGTACCGATCTCCTGGGGCGTCCCGACCCGGATCGCACCACCGTTGCCGGTGTAGAGCCCTTCGGTCCCCTCGCGGACGACCACGAAGTCGATCTCCCCCGGGTTCTTGAGCGGGGTCGCCGAGCCCGGGTACAGACGCGACGGGCGGAGGTTGACGTGGTGGTCGAGCGCGAACCGCAGGGGCAGCAGCATCCCGCGTTCGAGCACGCCGGCGGGCACGGAGCGCGGGTCCCCGATGGCGCCGAGCAGGATCGCGTCGTGGCTCTTCAGGCTCTCGACATCCGCGTCGGTGAGCGTCTCCCCGGTGCGCAGATACCGCCGCGCGCCGAGGTCGTACTCCGTCTTCTCGACCCCCGGGACGAGCGCATCCAGTACCCGGATCGCCTCGGCCGTCACCTCGACACCGATCCCGTCACCGGGGATGACGGCGAGCTTCATCGTCTGCGTGTTCCTCTCCACCGGTCCCGTCTCCCTCAGTCCAGGTTGATCTGGGTGGCCGTGGCCCCGAGCTCGGAGACGATCCGGTCGACCGTCGGATCGGCGACCGCGCGGTCGACCCGGAGGATCAGCGACGCGCCCTCACCCGTGGCGTCCTGGCTCAGGGCGGCGGCCTGGATGTCGATGCCCTCCCCACCGAGGATGGAACCGACCTTCCCGAGCACGCCCGGTCGATCGGAGTAGTGCACGAAGAGGTTCTGGCCCTGCGCGCGCAGGTCGAAACCGCGCTCGTTGATCCGGACGATCTTCTGGACCTTCTCGAGGCCCGAGAGGGTTCCGGTGACCTTGCCGGTGGCGCCGTCCGCGGCCACGGCGGTGACTGTGACGGTGCTGCGGTAGGACTTGGACTCGCTGCGGGTCTCCACCGAGTGGGTGACGCCGCGCTGCTCGGCCATCGATGCGACGTTGACGAACGTGGCCGGCTCGTCGGTGATCGCGGAGAACAGGCCACGCAGGGCTGCCAGCCCGAGCACGTCTACCTGCTCGGCGGCGAGCTCACCGGCGACGTCGACGTTGACCGTGGTCGGCACACCCGGGCAGAGGTGGCCGGCGATCAGGCCGACCTTGCGGACCAGGTCGATCCACGGGGCGACCTCGTCGCCGACCGGACCGCCGGAGACGTTCACTGCGTCCGGGACGAACTCGCCGCGCAGCGCCAACAGCACGCTGCGGGCGACGTCGGTGCCGGCGCGGTCCTGGGCTTCGCTGGTGGAGGCGCCCAGGTGGGGGGTGACGACGGTGTTCTCCAGCTCGAACAGCGGCGAATCGGTGCAGGGCTCGGTGTCGAACACGTCGAGGGCGGCGGACCGGACCTTGCCGGACTTCAGTGCGTCGACCAGGGCGTCCTCGACGATCAGCCCACCGCGGGCGGCGTTGACGATCACGACGCCGTCCTTGGCGCGGGCCAGCCGCTCGGCGTCCAGCAGACCGGCCGTCTCCTTGGTCTTGGGCAGGTGCATCGTGATGATGTCGGCCCGGGAGACCAGCTCGTCGATGTCGACCAGCTCGATGCCCAGCTGCGCCGCGCGGGCGGCGGGCAGGTAGGGGTCGTAGGCGATGAGGGTGGTCTCGAACGCCGCCAGGCGCTGTGCCACCAACTGACCGATCCGACCCAGGCCCACCACTCCGATGGTCTTGCCGAGCAGTTCGACGCCGTTGAACGAACTCCGCTTCCAGGTGTGCTCGCGCAGCGTGCGGTCGGCGGCGGGAATCTGGCGGCACGCGGACATGAGCAGCGCCACCGCGTGCTCTGCGGCCGAGTGGATGTTGGAGGTGGGCGCGTTGACCACCATGACACCGCGTTCGGTGGCGGCGGGGATCTCCACGTTGTCCAGTCCCACGCCCGCGCGACCGATGATCTTCAGCTTGGGTGCCGCGGCGAGGACCTCGGCGTCGACCGTCGTCGCCGAACGGACGAGGAGCGCGTCCGCGTCCTTCACCGCGTCGAGGAGCCTGGGGCGATCCGGGCCGTCGACCCAGCGGACCTCGACGGCGTCGCCGAGTGCGTCGACGGTCGACTGGGCGAGCTTGTCGGCGATGAGGACGACGGGACGTCCGGATGCTGTCACAGTGGGATCTCCTCGGTGTCAATTCGGGCACCGACAGTCTAGGTCACCGCACCCCGCCCACGACCAGTGGCCGGGGTGGCGACGGGGGCCTACCGTGGCTGATGTCACCGCAGCACCCGACCGTGTCACCGCAGCACCCGACCTCCGCCCGACGAACGGAACACCCATGCCGCGCACTCCCCGATCGACCGGATTCCCGGCCGGCCTGCCCAGTCCCTGGCTGCCCGTCCTCGCGCCCGCTCGCGGCTCGACCGCGGTGGCCACCTACCTGAGGGCCCACCTGTACGGAGCTGCTGTGGGACGCAGCCTGCTCGACCGCTGCATCCGTGCGGTCGACGATCCCGACCGGGCCCGACTCGAGCCACTTCGGGATCAGTTCGAGCAGGAGATCGCCGTCGCCTCCGAGGTGTTGTCCCGGTTGTCCCCCATCGGAACGCCGGGTCGGGGGCTGGTGCGCCGATCCTCCGGGATCGCCCTGGGCGTCCTGCCCGTGGGACCGGTGCTCAGCGACCCGCTCGCACGGCTGGGGGTGCTGGAGGCGCTACGCACCCTCGTCGTGGCCAAACGCTCGATGTGGGACCTGCTCGCGGAGTCCTGGGTGGCGGACGCGCCCCCCGGTGGTGAGGGTGCGACGGTGGGCGGCCCCGGGACCCGACGCGTCCTGATGGACCTGGCCGAGCAGGCCGCGGCGCAGGCGGTCCTGCTCGAGGAACTGCGACGTACCTACGGTCTGGCAGTCTTCGAATGACCCGGTCCGACCCGGTCCGCGCCGACGTCGTGGTGGTGGGGTCGGGTCCGAACGGACTCGCCGCCGCGCTCCTGTGCGCCCGCGCCGGCCGACGGGTCGTGGTGCTCGAGGCCGAGGACACCATCGGGGGCGGGTGTCGCACCCTGCCCATGGACGGCATGCCGGGCGATCTCGGCGAGGGACTGCTGGTCGACCCGTGTTCGGCTGTCCACCCGATGGCCGGCGCCGCACCGTTCTTCCGGCAGTTCGACCTGGCCGCGCACGGCGTCGAGTTGAGGACGCCGCCGGTCCAGTTGGGCCACGCGCTCCCCGGTCGCGACGCGATCGTGGTCCCCTCCGACCCCTCCCCCGCGAGCCTGGCCGAGGGGATGGGGTCCGAGGCGGAGGCCCGGGCCTGGTGGCAGGTCATGGAACCGCTGGCCGAGCGGCCACTCGAGGTGGTGGCCACGGCGCTGTCCGATCAGCGATCGATCCCGCCGGTCACGGTGGTGGCAGCGCTGGCGAGGGCCTTCGCCCGGGCACATCCCCTGGGGATCACGGGCGACCGATTCGGACCGGATGGCCGGACCCTGTTCTCGGGGATCGCCTCCCACGCGATCTCGCCCCTCTCCTCGCCGGCGGCGACCGGGGTCGGCCTGATCCTCGGTTCCCTCCTGCACTCCCCGCTCGGGTGGGCCCTTCCTGTCGGGGGGAGCGGTGCGATCACCGCCGCCCTGGCAGAGGCGCTGCGCCGGGCCGGCGGGGAGATCCGCACGGGGATCCGCGTCGGGTCGATGGCGCAGATTGACGCGCGGGACATCGTCTTCAACACCTCCTCGCGGATCCTCGGCGAGATCCTGCTGTCGTCCTCGCCGTCACCGGCCGTGGAGCGACGGGCCCGACGGCTCACCCGAGCGCCCGTGGGAGGTGCCGCGGCGAAGGTCGACATCGTCCTGTCGGGTCCGGTGCCGTGGAGCGACCGACGCCTGAGCGATGCGGGCACGCTTCACCTGGGTGGGGACTCCGCCCACATCGACGCGGCCGAGCGCGCGGTGGCGGACGGCCGGCACGCGGACCGTCCGATGGTGCTGGTCTCCCAGCCGTGGGTCACGGATCCGGGCCGCATCGCACCCGACGGGCGACGGCCGCTGTGGACCTACGCTCACGTGCCCGCCTACTCGCGGCAGGACCAGACCGAGCAGGTGCTCGCCGCGCTCG
>NZ_JAALDW010000255.1:0-5167 GCF_014145055.1 Dietzia sp. DQ11-38-2 | reverse complement strand
GTCGAGCTGGCCGCGCTCCCGGACGGCGCCCACGTGATCAACGTGGGGCGGGGCCAACTGATCGACCAGGAGGCCCTCACCAAGGAGATCGCCGCGGGCAGACTCTCGGCGCATCTGGACGTCCTCGTCGTCGAACCCCTCCCCGACGGCGACCCGCTGTGGACGCTCGACGGCGCGCACATCAGCCCACACATGTCGGGCGACGTGGTGGGCTGGCGCGACACGCTCTCCCGGCAGTTCCTGGACCACCTCCACGCGTGGCTCGGGGGTTCCGAGCCCGGGCCCGCGGTCGACAAGGGCCGGGGATACGTCAGCGGCTGACCGGTTGTGGGTCGTCAACGCCCTGCTTACGGTCGAGGTCAGAGGCGGGTAGACGAGATCCGCCGGCGACCGAGAGGAGCTGCATGGCACTGGCCGTCGACGACTACGTCACGCGCGTGACCACCACCCCGACCATCATCGACAGGCCCGACCCGGTCGTGTGGTCCCGGGCCGACGATCCCGAGATCCGGCGCTTCGCCGAGGTCGGGTACGTGCAGCGACAGGGCGCACTGGACGCGGGCAGGGTGGACGCCTGCCTCGGGGAGGTGCACCGCATCGGTGCCGACCCCGCGATGGCCGCCGACCCACGGGTCATCCGCGAGGCCGGCAGCGACGCCGTGCGATCCATCTTCGACGTCCACATCCTGAGCGAGACAGTGCAGGAGGCGGTCGAGTACTCCGGTGCCGTCGAACTCGCCCGCGAGATCCTCGGCTCCGACGTCTACGTGCACCAGAGTCGACTCAACTACAAGCCCGGGTTCGCGGGCGGCGCGTTCTACTGGCACTCGGACTTCGAGACGTGGCACGCCGAGGACGGCATGCCCCGTCCGCGAGCGTGCAGCGCCTCCCTCGCCCTCACCCGCAACGAGGTGTTCAACGGCCCGCTGATGATCATGCCGGGGACCCAGAGATACTTCGTCCAGTGCGCCGGCGAGACGCCGGAGGCGTACTACGAGGAGTCCCTCGTGAGCACGGCGCCGACGATAGGGGTGCCGTCCGAGGGGCACATCGCGGAGCTGTACCACTCCCACGGGCTCCACGTCCTCACCGGCGAGGCGGGGTCGATGACCATGTTCGACTGCAACACCCTCCACGCCTCCGGGGGCAACATCAGCCCGGTGCCGAGGGCGAACGTCTTCGTCGTCTTCAACAGCGTGGAGAACGAGCTGACCACCCCCTTCGCGGGGACTGCGCGGCGCCCCGACTTCCTCGCGAGGCGCTGACGCCCGATACTGAGGCCCGGTGCTGTGGCCCGGCGCTGAGACTTGGTGCTGACGCCCGGTGGCGTGCCCGCGGACCGAGTGCGGTCGCGCCCTACGGGGTGTCGAGCCCCAGTCCGACGGCTGCCTCGGTGAAGGCGTCCACGAAGGCCTGCAGCGGCCGGCGCCGGGCGTCCCGTTCCCGGTAGGCGATCGAGACCGTCCTGGTGAGAACATCGCTCAGCCGCACCACGTCCACGTCCGCGGTCGTGGTGCTCAGGCCGAGATCGGAGGCCAGGGTCACGCCCAGGCCGGCCGCGACCAGGGCGAGTGCCGTCGACTGCTCGCCGGCCTCGTGGCGGATGTCCGGCTCGAACCCCGCCTCGCGGCACGCGAGCCGCACCGCCCTCCCGAAGTGCGAGCGGGGATGCGCCAGGACCCAGGGCTTCGCCGCGAGGTCCCCCAACGCCACCTCGTCGGCGTCCATCCACCCGCGGGGGGCGACGAGATGTAGCGACTCCACGGCGATCGGGGTCCGGGTGAGTTCGGGGACGCGGGCCATCGTGTAGCTGGAGTAGTCGAGGACGAAGGCCAGGTCGAGGGAACCGTCCCGGACGGCTCCCGTGGTGTCCTCCGGGGCGAGCTCCCGGCTCCGTACCTCGATCCCCGGGTGATCCCGGGCGAGTACCCGGATCCCCTCGGGCAGCAGGGTGGTGGCCACCGACGCCCAGACGCCGGCGGTGAGTGTGGTCCCGACCCCGGCCCGCGCCGACTCCATCGCGTGCCCGGCGTCCTCCACCGCGGCGAGGATGGTCTCCGCGTGCCCCGCGAGGACCACCCCGGCGTCGGTGAGACCTATCCGCCGGCCGCGCCGCTCGAACAGGGGCGTCCCCGCCTCCCGCTCCAACAGCGCGAGCTGCTGGGAGACCGCGGAGACCGTGTAGTCCAGGGCCCCGGCGACAGCGGTCACGGTCTCGCGACGCTCCAGCTCGCGGAGCAGCCTGAGTCGATGCAGTGACGGCTCCATGGCCCCGAGAATAGGGGCTGACCGGGGACAGTGCAGAAAAAATGAACGGTCAGGTCCATCGATTCTCGCTGGACCCGGGCCCGTTCTCGCTCCCATCCTGAAATGACCCCGACGGAAAGTCGGGCACAGGCGTTTCAGGAGGCGAGCACGATGACATCCATCGAGATTCCGGGTAGCACCGCGACGACCGGGTCGGTGCCGGTGGCTGTTCCGACTCCGCCCGCGGAGCGGGCCACCACGCGTGAGCCCTACCTGCGGTTGCACTGGAAAGACGACGTGACGGGCGCCCGCGGTTTCCTCGTCGTCGACACCCTCGTCGGTGGCCTGGCCACCGGGGGCACCAGGATGCGGGCCGGCTGCACCCTGGGTGAGGTGGAGGACCTGGCCCGGGGCATGACGAGTAAGACCGCGGCGTTCGACCTCCCCGTGGGTGGCGCCAAGGGCGGCATCGACTTCGACCCCAAGGATCCGCGCGCCGTCGAGGTGTTGTCCAGGTTCTGCGAGGCGATGCGCCCGTTCCTCGATCGTCACTGGGTGACCGCCGAGGACCTGGGGGTTCCGCAGCACCTGATCGACGAGGTCTTCGCGGGGCTGGGGATGCGGCAGTCCTACCACGCCGCCATCGAGCGTTCCGAGGATCCCGCCGCGACCGCGGGCCGCATCTTCCGCGGGCTCACGGCCGAGGTGCCCGGTGGGCTGCTCGGCGACGTGATCGGCGGGTACGGGGTGGCGCAGGCGTGCCTGGCGGCGGCCTACGTGCGCGGCTGGGACGTCGGCCGCACGACCGTCGCGGTCCAGGGCGTGGGCACGATGGGTGGCGCGGCGGCCTGGTACCTGCACGAGGCCGGTATGACCGTGGTCGCGGTGGCCGACGCCGCGGGAACCCTCTACGACCCGGCGGGCCTCGACATCCCCGCGCTGCTCGCCACCCGCGACCGCTTCGGTGAGATCGACCGGGCGGCGGTTCCCGCCCGGGTCCAGCGTCTGGAGCGGGATCAGATCATCGGGATGGACGTCGACGTCCTGGTCCCCGCCGCGGTCTCCTACGCGATCACCGCGGACAACTGCGCGTCCGTCACCGCGCCGATCGTGGTGGAGGCCGCCAACGCCGCCACCACCATCGACGCCGAGCTCGACCTCACGGCGCGCGGGATCGCGGTGCTACCGGACTTCGTGGCCAACGCCGGCGCGGTCGCCTGGGCCTGGTGGCTGATCCTCGGAGAGGTCGACGATCAGCCCGGGACCTCGTTCCTGCGGCTCAGCCGGGAGATGACGGCCAAGGTGTCGGACCTGCTCACCCGGTGGACTCCCGCGGACGGCCCGGTGCGCTGGACGGCCGACGTCTCGCACCTGGTACGCGAGGTCCCGCCGGTCGTCGTGCCCTGACCGGGAATCCGCGCGCAACAACTGCAGCCGCACACGAGATCTCGTGTGCGGCTGCAGTTGTTGCGCGCGTGTGCGGAAAGTCGGGTGGGCGCGCCCGGTCAGGCCCCGGCCGCGGAGTCGGCGTCGACCGCCAGTCGCTCTTCGGCAGGCGAGTTCGCCTCAGCCCCGTTCTCCTCGGCCCCGTTCTCCTCGGCCGCCCCGTTCCCCTTTCCGATCGCGGTGTGCAGTCGCGCGCGGCGGGGCGAGTCGTCGGTGCCCAGCAGGAGGTCGATGGTCAACCCCAGCCTGCTGTTGACGTCTGCGGCCGAGGACCTCCTGGTGAGCCACGAGACGAGGTTGGACATCCACACGTCGGAGACCACGCGGGCGATCGAGAGCTGGACCTCGTCCGGCTCACCCTGGGCCATGGCCCGGGCGATGATCCGGTCCATGTAGAAGCCCACCTCCTCGACCTCGTTGGCCACCGAGGCATCGGCGAACATGAACGCCCGGGTCATGGCCTCGGTGAGGTTGGGATCGCGCTGCATGGACTTGGTGATCATGTCCACCACGACCTTCATGCGCTCCTGGGCGGTGTCCCCGGGCGGTGCCGAACGTTCCGTGCGCTGGTCCAGCCTGCGGAACTCACGGGCCAGAGCCGAGACCAGGAGGTGCACCTTGGAGGGGAAGTAGCGGTAGAGCGTGCCCACGGCGACCTCGGCCTTCTCGGCCACGGCCCGCATCTGCACCGCCTCGTACCCACCCTTGGCCGCCAGGGCCAAGGTGGCGTCGAGGATGCGGCGACGCCGCTCCCGCTGCGACGAGGTGCTGGGCTCGTCACCACGGGACGCGGGATCGGACGCGGCTGGACCGGAACCGGTCTCGGTCGAGCTCTTGGTCATGAGGCGAGCCTCCTGGGCTGGCGACGGCCGATCGGGGGCCGGGTGCGGTCATCACGTCCTGCTGGTGCATTCTAGGACACGGTTGTTAGAACACGTTCTATTATGGGGGAGTGCGCCGGTCCTCGGACCCGCGCCGGTTCGAACCCCGTCGCGACGAGGAGCCACCGTGAGCATCGCCACCACCCCGGATCAGATCGAGATCCAGAACTCGATCAGGTCCTGGGCCAAGTCCGTCGATCCCGTGGACACAGTACGCGCACAGGAGACCGACCCGGACGCGTGGAAGGCACTTTGGGCCCAGTTGGCCGAACTGGGGATCTTCGGCGTCGCCGTCGCCGAGGAGTACGGCGGGGCCGGGGCCGAGATCATCGACCTGGCCTGCATGCTCGAGGAGGCCACGGCCCGGATGGCCCCCGGCCCGATCCTGTCGACCGCCGTCGCGGGCGTGCTGGTCTCGCGCGCCGGGGGCGCGGTCGCCTCCGCCCTCGGTGAGACCATCGCCGACGGCGGGCTGCCGGTGGGCGTCTGCCTGGGCCACGGCGCGGCGACCCTTGCGGGCTCGACCACTGGGGACACCACCACCGCGGGCTCGACCACGGTGACGGGTGATCCGGGTGTCGCCTACGGCGGGA
>NZ_JAALDW010000254.1:0-1878 GCF_014145055.1 Dietzia sp. DQ11-38-2 | reverse complement strand
CTGCGTCAGGGTCAGGTTGGCGATCCAGGTCGAGGCCGAGGTGCGAGCGTTCTGGGGGATGAGGAGGAACACCGTGGCCACCACGACGAGATAGGCGGGCATGATGCGGACGAGGCGGGAGCGCAGGTAGGACCCCGGTGACCGGGCGGTGCCGGGTCCGCCCTGTCGGGCGTGCAGGGCGTGGGCCCGCCACAGCAGGAAGCCGGAGAGCGCGAAGAACACGGCCACGGACAGGTCGAACCGGCCCCAGAGTCGGTTGATCGCCGATCCCGTGGAGGACCCGGTCTGGAACGCGACGTGAGTGGTGAGGACGGCGATCGCGGCGACCGCGCGGAAGCCCTCCAACGCCGGCACGAAGCCGGTGGCGGACGGGAGAGTTCCGACTTGTCGGTCGGGGGTGGCGAATGCGTTCTTCATCACTGTTAATCTTCTCCTGATGATGGTCCGGTCCGGCGACCGACCCGGGAAGCTACCCGGGGGTAACCGGTGGATCCAGGGCGACTCCAGGAGGACAACCGATGGCACGACAGAGCAGTTCCGCGGGACGGAGGTCGTCAGTGCCCGCACTGGTCCTCGTCGGGCTCGGAGCGTTCCTCATCACTATCGCACTGGCGCTGGTCTTCTTCGTGGTGCCGACGCAGAAGAAGACCCCGCTGGACATCAACACCACCACTGTCACCAACACCACGCAGGGTGCGGTCCTGGTCGGCGCGGCGCTGGCCGGTAACACACCGACCGAGCTCAACGCCGACCGCCCCGAGTGCCGCGCCGGGGGCGCGAACGGCGACGACGAGGACGCGGCCGGCGGTTCGCCCGATGAGGGTGCGACCGACGAGGAGCAGGTCGTCGAGACCCCGGACGGCCCGGCGGCTGACGACGCCGATGTCCAGTTCCCGGTCACCTGCTTCATCGACAACGACATCCCGCTCTACTCGCAGCGCCGCGTCCAGGCGGTGGAGCCGTCGGACTCCGAGGTCATCACGTTCCAGGCCGCGCAGTCGCTGCTCCGCGAGGACAAGACCGGTTCGGACGGGGTCGAGGGCCTGGTCAACGCGTCGATCGACCGGGTCACCGTGGACCGGGTGACCGCCGAGCCGACCGACGAGGCCGTGAGCACCCTGCAGCTGGTCGCCACCGGTGCCGGCGACGAGACCGCACCGGCCGGGTTCGTCCGCCGGGGACTGCAGTACAAGTTCCCGTTCGACACCGAGCAGCGGGACTACGACTACTTCGACGCCAGCACCTTCACCACCAACCCGATCTCCTTCGTCGGTGAGACCACCGTGGGCGGCATCGACGCGTACGAGTTCCGTCAGGAGCTCGGGCCGATCGACATGTGGTCCTCGATCCGGGATCATTTCGCGTCGATCAGCGACGGGTACGACCCCGCCGTGGAGGCCGTCCTGGCCAGCTACCGGCGCGAGGGCATGACCGCGGGACAGTGGGGTCTGGCGGGTGACCCGGAGCGCGAGGTCGACATGCGGCGCTTCTACACCAACACCCGCACGGTGTACGTGAACCCCGAGACCGGTCAGATCATCAACGGCAGCGAGAACATCTACCAGTTCTTCGCCGAGGACCAGGACGAGGCGGAGGCCTTCGTCAACGACGCGGCGGGCATGGAGGAGGAGCGGGCCGAGCCCACCCGGACGGCCGTCCGGTTCGAGTCCGGGTGGAACGAGGAGACCCAGGAGCGGACCCTGTCCGCCGCCCAGGAGACGGCGGACACCCTCAACACGTTCGGTCGCATCCTGCCGGCGGTGCTCGGAGTGCTGGGCGTCCTGGCCGTCCTCGGCGGGATCCTGCTGGGCCTCCGCGGAGGCGCGGGGGGTCCGACCGGCAGAGGCACGCGCGCCACCCGTGGCGCCCGCGGCGACG
>NZ_JAALDW010000253.1:0-5920 GCF_014145055.1 Dietzia sp. DQ11-38-2 | reverse complement strand
GGCTGCTGTTCACGGCCAAGGAGGCCACCTACAAGACGTGGTATCCGCTCACCCGGAGGTGGCTGGGATTCGCCGACGCCCACATCACCCTGACGCCCACCCACGTCGACGGCCGGTCCGCTTCGGGCGAGTTGCGGTCGAGGATCCTCGTCGACCCGCGCGCGGTCGACGGGGGACCCGACCTGGTGGAGTTCCATGGCCGGTGGGCGCTGTGGGACGGCCACATCGCCTCGGCGATCGCGCTCCGGCCGGGTGGTGGGGGATAGCGTGTCCGGCGTGACCCCGCGCAGACCCGACCCCCGCCCCGCTCCCGCCCCCGGACTCGTCGTGGTCGACAAACCGGCCGGCATGACCAGTCACGACGTCGTCGGGCGCCTGCGCCGGTACTTCGGAACGCGCAAAGTGGGGCACGCCGGAACGCTCGACCCGATGGCCACCGGCGTCCTGGTGGTGGGAATAGAACGCGCCACCAAGCTCCTGGGGCTGCTCGCGCTGGAGACCAAGTCCTATCGGGCCACGATCCGACTCGGGGAATCCACCACCACCGACGACGCTGAGGGCGAGACCACGGCGCGGGTCGACGCCTCGACGGTGACCGACGAGGCGATCGACTCCGCGGTCGCGGCACTCACCGGCGAGATCGAGCAGGTGCCGTCCTCGGTGAGCGCGATCAAGGTGGCCGGCCGACGGGCCTACGACCGGGTCCGGGCCGGCGAGGACGTCCGGCTCGACGCGCGGACCGTCACGGTGTCGCGGTTCGAGATCGTCGAGCGGATCCCTGCCGGAGCGGTGGTGGACCTCGTCGTCGTCGTCGACTGCTCCACCGGCACTTACATCCGCGCACTGGCCCGCGACCTCGGCGCCGCGCTCGGGGTGGGGGGACATCTCACCGCGCTGCGCCGTACGTGCGTGGGACCGTTCGGCCTGGATGTCGCCCGCACACTCGGAGAACTCGAGGAGGATCCGCGGTTGTCCCTGGACCTCGACACCGCCGCGTTGACCGCCTTCCCCCGCCGCGACATCGACGCGGACGAGGCGGAGGGACTGCGACACGGGCGGTGGCTGCAGGCCAGGGGTGACGACGGGGTGGTCGCGGCCGTGGGTCCGGACGGACGGGTCGCCGCCCTGGTCTCCGAGTCCGGCAATCGCGCCGCTCCGGTCGTCGTCATGCGACCGGCGGGCCTGTGAGGCCCGGGCGTAAGGTGGTCGCCGTGCAGCTGTGGCGGACGTTCGACGAGATCGTGATCCCCGACGGCGGGACCTCCGTCGCACTCGGGGTGTTCGACGGACTCCACCGGGGGCACCGGAGCCTGGTGGACCACGCGGTGGCGGCCGGGCGGGAGTCGGGCGCGAGCCCGGTGTTGGTGACGTTCGATCCGCACCCGGTCGAGGTCATCCGACCCGGCACCCATCCCCTGGTCCTGACACCGCTCGAACGACGCGCGGAACTGGCCGGCGAACTCGGTGTCGACGCGGTCTTCGCCCTGCCCTTCGATACCGGCATGGCCTCGTGGGACCCCGAGGAGTTCATCGACCGCGTTCTGGTCCGGGGATTGCGGAGTCGCTCCGTCACCGTGGGGAACAATTTCTCCTTCGGTCGACGAGCCGCGGGGACCCCGGAGACGCTGCGTGAGCTGTGCTCCGAGCGGGGGATCGACGTTCGCGTGATGGACCTGCTGGAACTCGGTGGGGAACCGGTCTCCTCCTCCCGGGTACGTCGACTGCTCGCGGAGTCGGACGTGGCCGGCGCGGCGACGATCCTCGGTCGTCCCCACCGCGTGTCCGGGACCGTCGTGCACGGGGCCGGACGCGGGGGACGCGACCTGGGGTACCCGACGGCGAACCTGGACCTGCCGGAGTACACGGCCGTGCCCGTCGACGGCGTCTACGCCGGGTGGTTCACCCTCCTCGACGAGCACGACGTCGACGGGACGATCCTCCCCGGCCGGCGCTACCCCGCCGCGATCTCCGTGGGCACCAACCCGACCTTCGGGGAGGCGGCGCGGAGTGTCGAGGCGTTCGTGCTCGACGAGTCGGCGGACCTCTACGGACGTGTGGCCGCCGTCGACTTCGTGGACCACGTCCGCGATATGGAGAAGTTCTCCTCGGTCGACGAACTGCTGGTGGCGATGGACCGTGACGTCGCCAGGACCAGAGTCGTCCTCGATGTGGGGACCGCGCGCCGCTGACGCCGATTGGGGTGTCGGGTCCGAGCGCTGGTAACGTCTTCTCCCGGCCCTCCTGCGGTCCGCGGCGGCGGGGCCATTCATTTTCGCGGACTGGAACAACCAGGAGTCACCCATGGCGTTGAGCACCGAAGAGAAGAAGGCCGTCCTGGCCGAGTACGGCATCCACGAGACGGACACCGGTTCGCCCGAGGCCCAGGTCGCGCTGCTCACCAAGCGGATCAGCCAGCTGACCGAGCACCTCAAGACCCACCAGCACGACCACCACTCCCGTCGCGGCCTCCTCCTGATGGTGGGCCGTCGTCGTCGCCTCCTCAAGTACATCGCGAAGGTCGACATCGCGCGCTACCGCTCGCTCATCGAGCGCCTCGGCCTGCGTCGCTGAGCCGGCACCGCCCGCACGTCCACTGTTCCCCGTCCTCGTCGAGGGCGGGGAACAGTGCTGTGCGGGGGCGGTGCCGGGAGTGTCAGCGATGACCCGGGGGAGTTGCCACTGGTAGCCTGATCACGGCCGGTGCGCGCGTACCGGGTGTCGACAGGTCCGATTGACGGTCCTCGGTAGTGGCTGCCGGAACGACGGGTGCCCCGGGAGGGGGCACCGGTTCCGACCGCTTCGATCGAAGACCGGAATCGCCACCGGGACGCCCTGACGCGTGATCCGGCGGGCCCGGCGGAGACGTCTCCGCCGTGAGGCCCCAGTCACCGACAGAACAGGACTACACATGCCAGAGATCACGGCCGTCGAGGTCGAAGACGGAGTCTTCGAGACCGTCGCGACCATCGACAACGGCGACTTCGGTCGCCGAGAGGTGCGATTCGAGACCGGACGCCTTGCCAAGCAGGCCGCCGGGGCGGTCGTCGCGTACCTCGACGACGACACCATGCTGCTGTCCGCCACGACGGCGGGAAAGCATCCCAAGGAGCATTTCGACTTCTTCCCCCTGACGGTGGACGTCGAGGAGCGGATGTACGCCGCAGGGCGCATCCCGGGTTCGTTCTTCCGCCGCGAGGGCCGGCCCAGCACCGACGCCATCCTCACGTGCCGCCTCATCGACCGCCCGCTGCGTCCCACCTTCGCGGACGGCGTCCGCAACGAGGTCCAGGTCGTCGTGACCGTCATGAGCCTGGACCCCAAGGACCTCTACGACGTCGTGGCGATCAACGCCGCATCGGCCTCCACGCAGCTGTCCGGCCTCCCGTTCTCGGGACCGGTCGGTGGCGTGCGGATCGCCCTGATCCCCACCGCCGCCCGCCCCGAGGGGCAGTGGGTCGCCTTCCCGACCGTCGAGCAGCTCTCCGAGGCGGTCTTCGACATGGTCGTCGCCGGTCGAGTCGTGGGCTCCGGTGACAGCGCCGACGTCGCCATCATGATGGTTGAGGCCGAGGCCACCGAGACCGTCATCGAGAAGATCGCGGGAGGCGCACAGGCGCCCACCGAGGACGTGGTGGCGCAGGGCCTCGAGGCGGCCAAACCGTTCATCTCCGAGTTGTGTGCCGCACAGCAGGCACTGGCGACCGCGGCACCCGCCGAAGCCCGTGAGTTCCCCCTCTTCCCGCCGTACCAGGAGGATGCGCTCGCCGCGGTCACCGAGGTGGCCGAGGCCAAGCTCGGCGAGATCATGTCGATCGCCGACAAGCAGGAGCGCGACGGCGCGACCGATCAGCTCAAGGCCGAGGTCCTGGCGTCGCTGGAGGAGCGGTTCTCCGGGCGTGTCGGGGAGCTGGGTGCCGCGTTCAAATCGCTCACCAAGAAGATCGTCCGGAAGCGTATCCTCACCGACCACTTCCGTATCGACGGACGCGGTGTCAGGGACATCCGCGCACTGTCCGCCGAGGTGGAGGTCATCCCGCGGGCCCACGGTTCCGCCCTGTTCGAGCGCGGTGAGACACAGATCCTCGGCGTCACCACCCTGGACATGGTCAAGATGGCCCAGCAGATCGACTCGCTCGGTCCGGAGACCAGCAAGCGCTACATGCACCACTACAACTTCCCGCCGTACTCCACCGGTGAGACCGGCCGGGTGGGCTCTCCCAAGCGTCGCGAGATCGGCCACGGAGCCCTCGCGGAGCGTGCGCTCGTGCCGGTGCTCCCCAGCGTCGAGGAGTTCCCGTATGCCATCCGCCAGGTGTCGGAGGCGCTGAGCTCCAACGGATCCACCTCGATGGGCTCCGTCTGCGCCTCCACCCTGTCCCTGCTCAACGCCGGTGTCCCGCTGCGGGCGCCGGTGGCGGGGATCGCGATGGGCCTGGTCTCCGACGAGGTCGACGGGGAGACCCGCTACGTCGCCCTCACCGACATCCTCGGTGCCGAGGACGCGTTCGGCGACATGGACTTCAAGGTCGCGGGCACGGGTATGTTCGTCACCGCGCTGCAGCTCGACACCAAGCTCGACGGCATCCCGTCCGAGGTCCTGGCCGGCGCGCTCACCCAGGCCCGGGAGGCCCGCCTGACCATCCTCGACGTGATGGCCGAGGCGATCGACGAGCCCGACGAGCTGAGCCCGTTCGCGCCCCGCATCATCGCGATCAAGGTCCCGGTCGACAAGATCGGCGAGGTGATCGGGCCCAAGGGCAAGATGATCAACTCGATCACCGAGGAGACCGGTGCGTCCGTCTCGATCGAGGACGACGGCACCGTCTACATCGGCGCCACCGACGGGGAGTCGGCCCAGGCCGCCATCGACAAGATCAACGCCATCGCCAACCCGCAGCTGCCCAAGGTCGGCGAGCGGTTCCTCGGAACCGTCGTCAAGACGGCCCCGTTCGGCGCCTTCCTGTCGCTGCTGCCCGGTCGCGACGGCCTGGTGCACATCTCGAAGCTCGGGCAGGGTAAGCGCGTCGGCAAGGTCGAGGACGTCGTGAACGTCGGCGACAAGATGCAGGTCGAGATCGCGGACATCGACAACCGCGGCAAGATCAGCCTCGTGCCGGTGGGCGACGAGTCCGCCGCGTCCGAGGCGTCGGCTGACGCCGAGGGCGACGACAACTGATCCACCGCCGGGGTCGCTCGCGCGCCCCGGCACCCAGCGAGGCACGCATCCCTGATCCCGGGGTGCGTGCCTCGCATCGCTGGAAGGGAGAGCCGCCGTGGACCCCACGATCAGAGTGGACAGATCGATCCCCGGGCTGCGTGTCGTCACCGAGGACCTCCCGTGGTGCCACACGGCGGCGGTCGGGGTGTGGATCGCGGCGGGATCCGCGCACGAGGCGCCCGGGGAGCACGGCGCCGCGCACTTCCTCGAACACGTCTTGTTCAAGCGGACGACCACGACATCGGGCAGGGAACTCTCCGAGCGGATCGATCTTCTCGGGGGGGACCTCAACGCCTACACCGGCCGCGAGCACACCTGCTATCACGTGCACGTCCCGGCCGAGGGCCTGGGGACGGCGGTCGACGTGCTGGTCGACGTGGTGGCGAACGGGTCCTGTGCGGCGGAGGACGTGGAGATCGAGCGGGACGTGGTGCTCGACGAGCTCGCGGGCCGGGCCGACGACCCGGAGGATCTCGCCTGTGAACTGGTCACGGAGGCCGTTCTGGGTGACGACCCGTTGGCCCGACCGATCATCGGTACCGAGGAGTCGGTGGCGGCTCTGGACGCCGACACGCTGCAGTCCTTTCACCGGAGGGTGCTCCGTGCGGGTGACGTCGTGGTCGCCGCGGCGGGGCGCGTCGACCACGAGGACCTGGTCCGCCGCATCGCCGACGGACCGCTGGCCGCCGTGATCGCCGGCGG
>NZ_JAALDW010000252.1:0-3098 GCF_014145055.1 Dietzia sp. DQ11-38-2 | reverse complement strand
GGGCACCGTGCCGGTGCCCGCCCCTCCACTCGGTTCTGGTGGTCCGGACTCAGCTGTTCGGACGCTTGCCGTGGTTGGCGTTGTTCTTGCGGCGATCCCGCCTCTTGCGGCCACGCTTGCCCATGGTCGCCTCCTTTCGTCGGTGTACAAGTCTCCCACGAGAACCCCTGTGTGGTTGCATTGAGGAGTCCGGGGGCCGCCGCGTGAGGAAAGCAGAGGAACATCCGAATGACTGAACAGGTCCGTGCCGAGATGGTCGCGAACGTCATGGAGGTCGTCGCAGCCGTCGGCACCGAGGTCGCCGAGGGCGATACCATCGTGCTCCTCGAGTCCATGAAGATGGAGATCCCGGTGTTGTGTGAGACGGCCGGCACCGTCACCGAGGTGGCCGTGACCCCCGGAGATGTCATCCAGGCCGGTGATCTCATCGCCGTGATCGGCTGACCTCCGTCCGGAACGACGAAGGCCGGTTCCGCCCCCACAGGGGAGAGGAACCGGCCTCCGCGTCGATCAGGCGGTGCTGATCAGACGGTGGTGGTCAGACGGTGGTGGTCAGACCGACGTGCGGGTACGGGCACGACGACGCTTGAGAGCGCGACGCTCGTCCTCGCTCATCCCGCCCCAGACGCCCGCGTCCTGGCCGGACTCGAGGGCCCAGGCCAGGCACTCGGCGGTGACGGGGCAACGGTTGCAGACGATCTTCGCCTCGGCGATCTGGGCGAGGGCGGGTCCGGAATTGCCGACGGGGAAGAACAGCTCGGGATCCTCGTCGCGGCAGATGGCCTTGTGGCGCCAGTCCATGGAAACTCCTTACGGTTACGAGACCGTTATCGGGTCAACCGGACACGAGAAGACGACGTCGACGCGCCGATGTGTGCGAAAATCGGCGCGCGGACGTACATGGTCATTCACATCCGGCGATGCGGTGGGGGGTGTACCCTCTCCTCGGGCTCGGTCCGTGAGGAAGAGCTCTCGGTTAAGGCAATGCAAACATTGTGCGTCTGCGCTGTTACGAACGATCGTGCCACGATTCCATGACAAGTCAACCCTCTCCCGTCACATGTGGCAAAGGTCACCCCGGTTGTCAAATCGACCCGAAAGCCCACGCCAGGGGCCGTGATGAGCTAAACGGAGTCCAGTCCACAAGGGTGGTGCGGGTTCGGCCGCGGTCGCGACATAGTCTGTGGAGGTGAACGTGACCCGACCTGACGACCATCGTCCCCCGCTTGATCGGCGTGATCCCCGAGCGGCCATCCCCACGCCCGTCCGGCTGGCCGGGTGGATCTCCTCGGCGCAGGGGCTCATCGGTGTGGGAGTGGCCGTGGCCCTCGCCATCCGTGCGGCCGGCGGCCATCGGGAGGAGACCGTCGTCATCAGTGGCTACGGCACCGCGGTCTGGTTCGCGATCCTCGGTGGCGGCCTTCTCGCGGCCGGCGTCGGTCTGTTGCGGGGGCGCCGCTGGGGCCGGGGTCTGGTGGTGATCGCCGAGCTGTTGTTGCTGTTCGTGGCCTGGTACGTCGGGGTGGGCTCGGACCAGTACCTCGCCGGGCTGCTCCTCGCCGTGATCTGCGCGGTCGCGTTGGTCTCGTTGTTCCGCAGGGACGCGATCGAGTGGTACGCCGCGTGACCTGATCGACCGTAACCGGGTGCGCCGCGGAATGGTCAGTCGAGGAACTTGTACGCGTGGACCAGACCCGCCCTGCTCTCGTAGAGGATGTCGCCGATCTGGGCGAGTCCCGTCACGCCGCCTCCTGTCACACCCTCCCCGGTCGCACCGTTCCCCGTCGTGGCTGCTCCGGGGAGACGGCGGAACTCGCGACCGGTGTCGTGGTCGAGGAGCGCGAAGGCACCGTCGAGGGGGACGAGTACCCACTCGTCATTCGCATGGGCCTCCGGGTCCGGGGACCATCCACCGGTCATTCCGGGGCCGGTCGACGCCCCGAGCGTCCAGGAGTACCTCCCGGACTGTCCGTCGAAGGCGTGCGTGGAGCGCCCGTCGAACCACCGGACCTGCGCGTTGTCACCCGAGACGGACCGGGGTGAGGGCAGTACGCCCGGCTCGCCGTCCAGGCCGAGGACGGTCGAGTGTTCGGTGGGGGAGGTGAACCACTCGACGGTCCAGTCGGGGCCCCGGTTCCGAAGCGCCAGGACCCCCTGCTCGGTCACGTCGATGATCCACAGGCCGTCGGCACCGGTCGGCTCCGAGGCGATCTCCTCCGGGGCGCGGTTGTCCTCGGGGACGGTCTCGGAGATCGTCAGCCTGACGGACTGCTCGCCGGGGCAGCGCTCGGTCACCGCGAAACGCTCGTCGGTGAGGTCGGCGGTCACGAGCGTGCACCCCGCCCTGGGCTGCATCCCGGCCTCCTGCGGTGCGTCCACCGCCCCGTACTCGACGGTCCGGACCAGGTCGTCGCGCCAGATCTCGAGCCGGTCCGGACTCAACGCGAGTACGTGCCTCCAGGTCGCGGTGAGTTCCATCGAGTCCGCGAACGCGCTCTGCCTGGTGCTCGCGTACTCCTGCCCGGTCGGGTCGAGGGAGGTCACGTCACTGCACCCGGAGGCGCCGTCGAACGCGGCGACGAGCCGATCGGCGTAGAACGCCCCGGCACAGAACCGCCCCGCATGGGTGTAGGTCCAGCGCTCCTCGCCGGATCCCGCGTCACGACCGACGAGTACCCCGTCCGGGGAGACGGTGACGAGATTGCCCTTGGTGGTGAGGGGGGGACCGGGGTCGGCGGACTCGTGCGTCCAGAGCGGTTGGAGCGAGGTCGGGGGCTCGGTGGCCGGACCGTACTCGGGCTGCTGCGATCCCGCCGCACGCAGCTGCGACCCGGTCGCGCTGCCGGTCACCAGCACAACGGCCGCCGTCACCACCATGACGACGGCGATCACCCCGGCGGTGACGAGGTCTCGCCGCGTCCGGCGTTCGGGGGCGACGCCGATGTCCGTCCACCGGCGGCCGGACCCTCTCCTGAGTGTGCGCACGTGCCTTCCAGGGGTGGGGGTCGGTTCTAGTCCCGGCCGGTGGAGTCGGACGACGACGAGGGATTCCGCCGACGACGCCGACGTCGCCTCGGGGTGCCGTCACCGCCGGTCGC
>NZ_JAALDW010000025.1:0-12402 GCF_014145055.1 Dietzia sp. DQ11-38-2 | reverse complement strand
GGCTGGTCGGGCAGCGACGCATCGAGGCGCTCCCGTTCCTGCGGGGTGGGCTCGCGGTCCACCGGCAGCATCTCGACCGCCCCTGTGGTGGGGGTTCGGAACGAGACCTGCGCGACCGAGAACAGCGCCAGGTCACGCGCGCCGCGGGTGAGGTTGCGACGGGCGATCTCCACCAACGACGGGAGCAGCGTCGTGGCGAGATGCGCCTTGTCGCTCTCCAGGGGGTTGACCACGGACATGGTGTTGCGCCGCTCGTCGTCGTCGGCCAGCCCCATCGCGTCGAACACCGAGGGGTCACAGAAGGGCGACGTCAACACCTCGACATGCCCGGCGGCCGCCAGGGCGTGGCCCACCGCGCGGCGACCCCGCTGGGCAGCGGTGAGACCACGACCCGCGGGGGCGGACGGCACAACGGACGGGATGTCCTCCAACCCCTCGAGCCGCACGACCTCCTCCACCAGATCCGCGGGCAGCGTGAGGTCCGGGCGCCAGGTCGGTGGGGTGACCTCGAGCAGCACCTCGTCGTCCCCCGAGACGCCGCACCCGATCTGCTCCAGTCGGCGCCGTGCGGTGCCCGACGGATACTCCACCCCGGCGACGCGCGAGGGCCTGCTCGCGTCGAACGCGATGGTCGGCATGACCGGGGCGGATCCGACGTCGGTGAGCGAGGCCTCCACGGAGCCGCCGGCGATGTCGGCGAGCAGCGTCGCGGCCCGGTCCAGAGCGGCGATCGTCGCGGCCGCGTCGACACCACGCTCGTACCGCTTGCCCGCCTCGCTGGGGAGCTTGTGGCGGCGGATCGTCCGGAACACCGCGAGGGCGTCCCACACCGCGGCCTCCAGCAGCACGTCCGTGGTATCCCCGGAGACCTCGGTGTCCGCGCCGCCCATGACCCCGGCCAGCGAGATCGGGCCGCGGTCGTCGCAGATCACCACGTCCTCGGGGTCGAGAGAGCGCTCGACGTCGTCGAGGGTGGTGAGCGCCTCCCCCGCTCGGGCCCGCCGGACGGTGAGACCACCGCGCAGCGTCCCGGCGTCGAACGCGTGCATGGGATGCCCGAGTTCGAGCATCACGTAGTTGGTCACGTCGACCGCCGGCGAGATCGGACGCACCCCCGAGAGCAGCAGTCGACGGACCATCCACCACGGCGTGCGGGCGGACGGGTCGATCCCGGTCACCCGGCGGAGGGCGAACCGCTGCGCGCCCGACTCCGGCGCGACCACCAGGGGCCAGGTCTCACTCCCGGCGGGCAGCCCCAGCTCGGTGGCCGGGTCCGCGAAGTCCAGATCGAATCCGCACGCGAGCTCGCGGGCCAGACCGCGCGCCGACAGGCAGTAGCCCCGGTCCGGCGTGACGTTGAGCTCGATGACGGTGTCGGACCCAGCCGCGCCCGCGTCCAGCACCGCCCCGGCGTCCAGTACCGGGCCGGCGGGGTCACCGGGCTCCGCGGTCCCGTCGGCGAGCACGATGATGCCGCTGTGGTCGGAACCGATACCCAGCTCGGACGCCGAACAGATCATGCCCTCGCTGGGCCGGCCGTAGGTCGTGCGCTCACCGATCTCGAAGCCGCCCGGCAGGACGGTCCCGGGCAGCGCCACCACCACGAGGTCTCCCGCGGCGAAGTTCCGGGCACCGCAGACGATCCGTTGCGGTTCGTCGGCGCCCACGTCCACCAGGCAGAAGCGGATGGGTTTCTTGAATCCTTCGAGCTCCTCGATGCTGCTGACCCGGCCGACCGTGAGCGGACCCCTGATCTCGGGCAGCTGCTCCGGCTCGCCCTCGACCTCGAGGCCGACCCGCACGAACCCCGCGTCGAGCTCGGCCGGGGTCACCGACCAGCCGTCGTTGGCCCGCTGCAGGATCTCGGTCAGCCAGGACTGCGCAATTCGCACTGTGGGGGTCCTTCGTCTTATCGGGTGGAAGGGGGTGGTGGTCAGGCGCGGATGCCGAAGGGCAGCGAGAACCGCACGTCCCCCTCGACCATGTCCCGCATGTCGGACAGTCCGTTGCGGAACTGCAGGGTGCGCTCGAGACCCATACCGAAGGCGAACCCCGAGTAGACCTCCGGGTCGATACCGCAGGCGGTCAGAACGTTGGGATGGACCATCCCGCACCCACCCCACTCGACCCAGCCGGCGCCACCCTTCTTCCGCGGGAACCACACGTCGACCTCGGCCGAGGGCTCGGTGAACGGGAAGTAGTTGGGCCGCATCCGGGTCCGGGTCTCCGGACCGAACAGGGCGCGGGCGAAGGCGTCGAGCGCGCCCCGCAGATGCGCCATGGTCAGGCCCTTGTCGATCGCGAGCCCCTCGACCTGGTGGAAGACCGGTGTGTGGGTGGCGTCGAGCTCATCGGTGCGGAAGGTCCGTCCCGGGCAGGCGACGTAGATCGGGGGCTCCCTGTCGAGCATCGTCCGGATCTGCACGGGCGAGGTGTGCGTGCGCAAGACCTGCCGGCTGCCCTCCGGGGCGATGTGGAAGGTGTCCTGCAGTGTGCGCGCAGGGTGATCCGGGAGGAAGTTCAGTGCGTCGAAGTTGTAGTGCTCGGCCTCGACCTCGGGGCCCTCCGTGATCTCCCACCCCATGGCCACGAACACGTCCATGACCTGCTCGGTGATGATCGTGATGGGGTGTTGGGCTCCGACGGGCGCCCGGCCCGACGGGACGGTCAGATCGAGCGTCTCGGCCACGAGGACGGCGGCGTCACGCTCTGCCTGGAGCTCTGCGAGCCGGGTGTCGTACGCCTGCTGGACCCGGCCCCGGGCCACGTTGACCGCCTTCCCGGCGGAGGCCTTCTGCTCCTTGGGCAGCGATCCGAGTGTCCGGCGCCCCAACGCGATCGGGCTGCGGTCACCCAGGTGGGCGGTCTTGGCCGCCGCGAGCGCCTCGAGGTCGGCGGCGGCGGCGAACGCCGCTTCGGCCTGCGCCGCGTAGTGCGCCAGCGATTCCTCGTCGATCCGCACCTCGACAGCGCTCGTGTCTTCGCTCACCTGTGCTCTCGTCCTCCCCGTCACGGCGATCTCCGGCGATCGCCGGCGGCATCCCGGACCAGGATAGTCGATCGGGATCGGACGCCCCGGCCCACGTGCTCCCGCCTGTCAGCGGACCTCGTCGACAGCGCCGGAGACGACGAGCAGCTCGCGGGTCACCCGGAAACCCCGCCGCATCCGCCGGTCGTGGGTCACCAGCAGGACCGTGCCGTCGAAGGCCTCCACCGCCCTCTCGAGCTGCTCGATCGCGGGCAGGTCCAGATGGTTGGTGGGCTCGTCCAGCACGAGCAGGTTGACGCCGCGCTGCTGCAACAGGGCCAGCGCCGCCCGGGTCCGCTCCCCCGGGGAAAGGGAGGCGCACGACCGGGCGACGTGCTCACCGCCCAGTCCGAACTTGGCCAACAGCGTCCTGCCCTCCGTGGGGTGCAACCCCTCCGGGTCCGCGGCAGCGCAGAACGTGTCCAGCAGGGATCCCGGCCCGCCGAACTCCGAGCGGACCTGGTCGACGCGTCCCGCCGCGACCCCTGCTCCCGTTCTCACCCGCCCCGCGTCCGGGAGTCGATCTCCGGCGAGCAGACCCAGCAGCGTCGATTTGCCGGATCCGTTGGCACCGGAGATCAGCACCCGGTCCCCCGCATCGATCTGCAGGGTCACCGGACCGAGCACGAAATCGCCACGGCGGGCGACCGCCTCGCTCAGGACGGCCACGACGGACCCCGACCGGGGTGCGGCCGCGATCTCCATCTTCAGCTCCCACTCCTTACGTGGCTCGGCGACCACGTCGAGCCGCTCCATCGCGCGCTGGGTCTGGGAGATCTTCACGGCCTGCTTCTCCGACCGCTGTCCGGCGCGGTTTCGGATGTGTTTGTCCTTCTCCGCGTCCCTGCCTCCCGACTTCCGCATGGTGGTGCGCACGCCCTTGTCGAGCCACGTCTTCTGGGTCTGCATGCGCTCCTTGAGCTGACCGACCCGGCCCGCGTACTCCGCATACGCCTCGCGCGCCCGTTGCCGCGCCAGCGCGCGTTCGGTGAGGTAGGACTCGTACCCTCCGTCGAACACCGTGATCTGCCTCTGGGCGGAGTCGAGTTCGACGATCCCGGTCACGCATCTGGCGAGGAACTCACGGTCGTGGCTGACCACCACCATCGGACGCCGCTCGGTGTGAATGAAGTCCTCCAACACCGAGAGCCCCGCCAGGTCGAGGTCGTTGGTCGGCTCGTCCAGCAGCAGGATGTCGTACTGGCTCAGCACCACCGCGCAGAGGGTGACGCGGGCGGCCTGACCACCCGAGAGCGCCGCCATGGGCCGGTCCAGTGCGGCCCCGTCCAGGCCGAGCCGGGCGGCGACCACCGGGATCCGCTCGTCCAGGTCTCCACCGCCGAGCGCGAGCCACCTCTCGAGGGCGTCACCGTAAGCCTCGGCCGCCGAGGCCGAGTCCGCCATCCGCGCGGCGAGATCGTCCATCAGCGCCTGCGCGTGGGCGACCCCGGTGACGCGATGGAGGAAGCCACGCACCGCCTCGTCGTCGTGACGATCCACCTGCTGACGCAGGAGACCGACCGTCGCGTCCGGTGGGCTGACGGTCACCGTCCCCGTCATCTCGGCGTCGGGTTCGCCGGACAGTGCGTGGAGCAGGGTCGACTTGCCGGCACCGTTGGGGCCGGTGAGGCCCCAGACGTCCCCCTCGGCGACGACGAGGTCGAGTCCGGCGAACAGTGAGCGAGCTCCCCGCGCGGCGCCCAGGCCGCGGGCCGTGAGGGTGGCGGTCACGAGGAGGCGGCCTGCAGGCGCGCGCTGGTGTGGAGGCAGATCGAGGCCGCGGTGACGATGTTCAGGCTCTCGGCTCTCCCCCGGATGGGGATCCGCACCCGCAGATCGGCGCGAGCGGCCAGCTCGGCCGGGACGCCGTGTGCCTCGTTGCCGAACACCCACGCCGTCGGCCGGGAGAGCTCCTGTCCGGCGTGTTCGATGTCCACCTCACCGTCACCTGTGGCCACGGCGACCTGAAGGCCCAGGCGGTGGGCCCGACCGATCAGATCCGACTCGGCGACCCCCCGCACCACGGGAAGGTGGAAGAGGCTGCCCGCCGAGGCGCGGACGGCCTTCGTGTTCTCCGGGTCCGCCGCACCCTCGGTGAGCCACACCGCGTCGGCGCCGAGCGCGTCGGCGACGCGCACGAGGGTGCCGACATTGCCCGGCTCGGCCAGCGCCTGGCCCACCGCCACGAGCCGCGGACCACGCTCGCCGGTGTCGTCGGGCCCGTCGGACGCGGAGGGCCCGTCGGACGCGGAGGAGTCATCAGACGCGAAGGGCTCCCGCACGACGGAACGACACAGCGCGACGATCCCCGTCGGCGACACGGTGTCGGACAGTACCCTGACCGCGCGATCGGTGACCACGGAGACGGCGAGCCCGGACGCCGACGCCGTGGTGACGAGGTCGGAGAACCGCTCGAGCGAGTCCTCGCCGCAGAACACCTCGATCGCGACGCCGGCCGCAAGGGCCGCCTCGACCGAGTTCGCCCCCTCCGCGAGGAAGCGACCAGCTTTTCGGCGGGCAGCGGCCCGGTGGAGCTTGGATGCGGAAACGACCCGCGGGGTCCGTTCGGTGAACGGATCCGCGGGTCGTCCGGTGCCCTGCCCGGGCCGGGTGCTGTGCGTCAAGTCGCAGGTGTCAGGCAGCCGGCGCGTTGACGTCGGCCGGCAGTGCGCCACGGGCGACCTCGACCAGCGCCGTGAAGGCGGCCGGGTCGGTGACGGCCAGGTCGGCGAGCACCTTGCGGTCCACCTCGACGCCCGCGAGCTTGAGACCCTGGACGAAGCGGTTGTACGTCATGTCGTTGGCGCGGGCCGCCGCGTTGATGCGGGTGATCCACAGCTTCCGGAAGTCGCCCTTGCGTGCACGACGGTCGCGGTAGCTGTAGGTCATCGAGTGGAGCATCTGCTCCTTGGCCTTGCGGTACAGCCTCGAACGCTGTCCGCGGTAGCCCTTGGTGGACTCGAGTACGGTCCTACGCTTCTTCTGGGCGTTGACTGCCCTCTTCACGCGTGCCACTGGTCAATCCTCACTGATCTGGGTGGCCACCTCGACGGTGACCGGAAGTACTACGTATGGGAGAGGGCTCAGAGCCCGAGGAGCCGCTTGATGCGGGGGACGTCGGCCGGCGCGACGTCCGTGCGACCGTCGAGACGACGGGTGCGCTTGGTGGGCTTCTTCTCCATGATGTGGCGGCGGTTGGCCTGCTGGCGCACCAACTTGCCCGTCCCGGTCTTCCGGAAGCGCTTGGCGGTGCCCTTGTGGGTCTTCATCTTCGGCATGATCGGTCTTCCTCACATGGTTCGTCCCGAAAGACCGGAGGGGTCTCGGGTGAGCGGACGACGTGCGTCCGGTGGTCGGTGTGGTGCCGGAGTCCTACTCCGAGGCGGGGTCGGTGACCTTCGACTCCTGCGCCTTGACCCGGGTCTTGGCTCCCTTGTGCGGGGCCACGACCATGGTCATGTTGCGGCCGTCCTGCTTGGCGCTGGTCTCGACGTATCCGTACTCGGTGATGTCGTCGGCCAGTCGCTGCAGCAACCGGTACCCGAGTTCGGGGCGGGACTGCTCCCGACCGCGGAACATGATCGTCACCTTGACCTTGGAACCCTTCTCGAGGAAACGGACGACGTTCCCCTTCTTGGTCTCGTAGTCATGGGTGTCGATCTTGGGCCGGAGCTTCTGCTCCTTGACCACGGTCTGCTGCTGGTTCTTCCGCGACTCGCGCTCTTTCTGCGCCGCCTCGTACTTGAACTTTCCGTAGTCCATGATCTTGCAGACCGGCGGGCGCGCGGTGGGCGCGACCTCGACGAGGTCCAGATCGGCCTCGAGGGCCAGACGAAGTGCATCCTCGACGCGAACGATCCCCACCTGCTCGCCCCCGGGGCCGACGAGTCGGACTTCGGGGACACGGATTCGTTCGTTGACACGTGCTTCGGCGCTGATGGGCCCTCCTCGGTAGATGGTGCGTCTGTCCGCGACCACTGGCGCGGTCGCGCATCCGCCCTCGAGGTACCCGCGGCGCCGCCGGACACACCGGTGACACCGAGAAGGCCCCACGGCACGGATACCGGGGGGCCTCTCACTCCTCACCCGTCGACGACGACTCGCCCGCGATCAGCTCGCGGGCCCCTCGCCGGGGGTGGTGACCATCAAACTACCTGAGGCGTCGGATGGTGGGAGATCGGGCTCCTCTTGGACGTCGGAACCCACCACATAGCGGGTTCCCACAGTCACCTGAGAACTGTACCAGTGTTGCGGGGGACCCCCAAACCGGTCCGGCCGCCCGGCGTCGAGATACCCGTGGGACAGTATTCGGCATGAACACCGACCACCCCGCGTCCACTGACCCCTCCGACGACGCGGCCGCCGAGACCTCTCTCGAAGACCACCTCGACGCCCGCGAGGTCGAGATCGTCGAACTCGCGGACGTTCCCGCCCAGGAGATCATCTTCCGCTCGATCGTCGTTCTGATGAGCGCCGCGGCGGAGAAGCTCGGGTTGTCCGACGACGACCCGACCGCGAGCCCGCACCTCGACCTCGACGAATCCCGGAAGCTGATCACCTCCCTCGCGGGTCTCGTGACCGGGTCCGCCGAGTACCTCGGACCGCAGGCAAGCGTGGTCCGGGACGGCCTCCAGGGCTTGCAGCGGGCGTTCCGAGAGGCGAGCGCGTTTCCCGACGAACCCGGCGAGGGACCCGGCGAGAAGTTCACCGGGCCGGTCTACTGACGTCGCTCTGACCTTCTGACCCGGCTCCGACCGGCCCGCGGGGTGACGCCACGGTCTTCCCCACCGGGCATCCGATCAGCGCAGCGCCCGTGCCTTGCGTGCCGCCTTGGCCGCGGCGGCCTTCTTCGCCGGGGCTTTGCTCGCGACCGTCTTCTTGCTGGCCGTCGTGCGGGCGGCGGCTCTGCCGGCCTGCTTCCCCGCGGGCCGACGACCCTCCGCGGGCTCTTCCTGCACGGTGGGTAGAACCTGCGCGAGGAAGCGTCCGGTGTGGCTCTCGGGCACCGTCGCCACCTGCTCGGGGGTGCCCTCCGCCACGACGACACCTCCACCGGCCCCACCCTCGGGCCCCATGTCGATCACCCAGTCGGCACTCTTGATGACGTCGAGATTGTGCTCGATCACGATGACGGTGTTGCCCTTGTCGACCAGCCCCTGGATCACCAGGAGGAGCTTGGTGATGTCCTCGAAGTGCAGACCCGTGGTGGGCTCGTCGAGGATGTAGACGGTCCGTCCACTCGACCGCTTCTGCAACTCGGCCGCGAGCTTGACCCGCTGCGCCTCACCACCGGACAGGGTCGGCGCCGACTGGCCCAACCTCACGTACCCCAGTCCGACCTGGGAGAGCGTCTTGAGGTACCGGTGTATCGACGTGATCGGCTCGAAGAACTCGCACGCCTCCTCGATCGGCATGTCGAGCACCTCGGCGATGGTCTTGCCCTTGTAGTGGACCTCGAGGGTCTCGCGGTTGTACCGGGCGCCCTGACACACCTCGCACGGGACGTAGACGTCCGGCAGGAAGTTCATCTCGATCTTGAGGGTGCCGTCCCCCTGGCACGCCTCGCATCGCCCGCCCTTGACGTTGAACGAGAACCGCCCCTGCTTGTAGCCGCGGACCTTGGCCTCGGTGGTCGCCGCGAACAACGTCCGGATCTTGTCGAACACCCCGGTGTACGTGGCCGGGTTGGACCGCGGCGTGCGCCCGATCGGCGACTGGTCCACCTGCACCAATTTGTCGAACGACTCCACCCCGTCGATGCGGGAATGCCGACCTGGAACCTGGCGTGCCCGGTTGAGCTGGTTGGCGAGGGACGTGGCGAGAATGTCGTTGACGAGGGTGGACTTTCCGGACCCGGACACCCCGGTGACAGCGCACAGCACGCCCCCGGGGAACATCACGTCGACGTTCTTGAGGTTGTTCTCCCGGGCCCCGCGTACGTGGAGCATCTTCTCCGGGTTCAGTCCGCGCCGCGTCTCGGGCACCGCGATGGACCGCCGACCCGCCAGATAGTCACCCGTCAGTGACTCCGTGCTGGCCAGCAGCCCGGCGTAGTCCCCGGAGTGCACCACGCGTCCCCCGTGCTCGCCGGCCAACGGGCCGATGTCGACGATCCAGTCGGCCGCGCGGATGGTGTCCTCGTCGTGCTCCACCACGAGAAGCGTGTTCCCCAGGTCCCTCAACCGGACGAGCGTGTCGATGAGACGACGGTTGTCCCGCTGGTGCAGACCGATGGAGGGTTCGTCGAGGACGTACAGCACTCCGGCGAGGCCGGACCCGATCTGGGTGGCCAGCCGGATCCGCTGGGCCTCGCCACCGGACAGACTGCCCGCCACCCGGTCCAGGGACAGGTAGTCGAGTCCCACGTCGAGGAGGAACCCCATACGGGCCTGGATCTCCTTGAGGACCCGGCCGGCGATCATCTCCTGGCGGGAGTCCAGTTCCAGCCCGTCGAGGAACTGCGCGCAGTCCGCGACCGACATCCGCGAGATGTCCGCGATCGACCGCTCGCGCCCGCCTGGGCCCGTCATGGTCACCGCGAGGATCTCCGGCTTGAGTCGGGTCCCCTCGCAGGTGGGACACGGGACCTCCCGCATATACCCCTGGTAGCGCTCCTTCTGCGATTCCGACTCCGTCTGCTCCAGCCGGCGCTTGAGGAACGACATGACGCCCTCGAACTTGGCGTCGTACGTGCGGACCCGGCCGTAGCGGTTCTTGTACCGCACCCGCACCTTCGTCGACGCCCCGCCGAGCACCGCCTTGCGCACCTTGGCGGGCAGGTCCTGCCATGGCGTACGCAGGTCGAAGCCCAGGTCGTCGGCCAGTCCCGAGAGCAGCTGCTGGAAGTAGTCGGCGCTCTGACCCCCCGACCACGGTGCGATCGCGCCGTCGGCCAACGACCGCTCCGGATCGGGGATCACCAGGTCGGGATCCACCTCGAGGTGGGACCCGAGTCCGTCACAGACCGGGCAGGCGCCGTAGGGCGAGTTGAACGAGAACGCGCGGGGTTCCAGGTCGTCCAGGCCGATCGGATGGCCGTTGGGACAGGCCATGTGTTCGGAGAACCGACGCCGCCGGGCCTGGTCGGTCTCGTCGAGGTCCACATAGTCGATCACGATGACGCCGTCCGCCAGGCCCAACGCGGTCTCGACGGAATCGGTGAGGCGCTGTCGCGAGGACGGCTTCGCGGCGAGTCGGTCGACGACCACCTCGATGTCGTGCTTCTCCTGCTTCTTGAGCGTGGGCGGTTCCGCGAGGGTGTGGAGCTCACCGTCGACCCGCACACGGTTGTACCCGTCGGCCGCGAGCTGCGCGAACAGGTCGACGAACTCCCCCTTCCTCGTGCGCACGACCGGCGCGAGGACCTGGAACCGCACGCCCTCCTCGCCGGCGAGGATCTGGTCGACGATCTGCTGAGGGGTCTGACGCGAGACCACCTCTCCGCACGTGGGGCAGTGCGGCACACCCGCCCGCGCATAGAGCAGACGGAGGTAGTCGTAGACCTCGGTGATCGTGCCCACGGTCGACCGCGGGTTCCGGTTGGTGGACTTCTGGTCGATCGACACCGCCGGGGAGAGCCCCTCGATGAAGTCGACGTCCGGCTTGTCCATCTGCCCGAGGAACATGCGCGCATAGGAGGAGAGCGACTCGACGTACCGACGCTGACCTTCGGCGAAGATCGTGTCGAACGCCAACGAGGACTTGCCGGAGCCGGACAATCCGGTGAAGACGATCAGGGCGTCGCGCGGGACGTCGATGTCCACGCCCTTGAGGTTGTGTTCCCGTGCGCCGCGGACGACCAGACGGTCCACCATGGGTACTCCTTCCGAGGGGGCTGTCGCCACGGACCCGTGGCGGTGGCCGTGCGCGCCGCATGGCCGCCGTCCCGCAGACGAAGGTACCAACGAACCCCGACACGCTTCCCGTCGCAGACCGCCGTCGACACCAGTAGCCTGCAATTATGTCGAATTCCGCCGCTTCAGTTCCCGCGCACATCACCCTCACCGAGGGCTACTCCGGCCGTCTGGGCGGTCGCCTGACCGGCGAGCGCTGGACCGTCGGCCCGGCGCGGTTGTCCAAGATCTCCGTGGGAGAGATGGACAACAACGTCTACGTGATCGAGTCCGTCTCCACCGGCGAGGCACTCCTCGTCGACGCGGCCAACGACGCCCCCCAGCTCATCGCCCACCTCGAGACGCAGGCCCCCGGGGTGCGAGAGGTGGTCACGACCCACCTGCACGCCGACCACTGGATCGGTCTCCCCGAGACCGTCGAGGCCCTCGGCCTGAGGACCATCGCCTCACCCGGTGACGCCGAAGAGATCCACGTACCGACGGACCGCCACGTCTCTCACGGTGACGAGATCGTCGTGGGGGATCTGCGCGTCGGGGTGATCGGTCTGCGTGGCCACACCCCGGACGGCATCGCGCTCCTGCTCCGAACCGCGGAGGGGTCCCACCTGTTCGCCGGTGACTCCCTCTTCCCCGGTGGCCCGGGGAAGACCGCCACTCCGGAACAGTTCGCCACCCTCATGGACGACCTCGAGACCCGGGTGTTCGGGGTGCTCGACGACGACGTGGTGGTCCATCCCGGACACGGCGATGACACCACACTCGGGGACGAGCGGCCGAGCCTGAGAACGTGGCGGGAACGCGGCTGGTGACCGACGACAGCCCGGGGCGAGGAGCTTGTCGGAATCGTTATCTCGGCCCTCCATGACCGATCGCCCCAGCGCATCACGCGGGTCCGCGCGGTCCGCGACATGCGAGGTTCCCGGACCGGAGGCGAGTCGCCGGGGTTTTCACTAGGTTCGACCACGCATCCCAATTCCCAGGAGGAACGATGATCCGACGACTCGCACGACCCATGCTCGCCACGGTGTTCGTCATCGACGGCGTGGAGACACTCCGCAATCCGCAGGCCCATGTCGCCAAGGCGGCCCCGCTCGTGGACAAGGCCGCGCCCCTGGTGGAGAAGGGCGAGCAGGCGGTCAACGAGCACGTCACGACCTCGGTGCCGCCGGTCACCAAGGACACCGAGACGCTGGTCAAGGCTCTCGCCGGGGTCAAGGTCGGCGCGGGCGTGCTCTTCGCACTGGGCAAGGCCCCCCGCCTGTCGGCCCTCGCACTCACGGCGTCGCACCTGCCCACGACCGTCACCCGCAACGACTTCTGGGCGGAGTCCGACTCCGCCGCCAAGAGCCGCAAGACCACCGGCCTGGCCACCGACGTCGCGCTGCTCGGAGCGCTCCTGCTCGCCTCGGTCGACACCGCCGGCCAGCCGGGTCTCACGTGGCGCGCCCGCAGGGCGGGAGACAAGGTCACGGCCAAGCTGCCCGGAGCGAAGGCCGAGTCCGCCGCCGCCGGGGCCGCCCT
>NZ_JAALDW010000251.1:0-3649 GCF_014145055.1 Dietzia sp. DQ11-38-2 | reverse complement strand
TGAGCCAGTCCACGAGGTCGGCCACGTACTCCCGGTGGGGTGGGGCGGCGTCCGGGGGATCGCAGGCCCGCACCGCGAGTTCGGCGGTGAGCATCACGATGAGCTGCCGGACCCGGTGGCCGGCGAGGTCCCGTCCGCAGCGGGCGGTGGCGGCGGACACGAGCATCTCGAGCTGGTCATGCAGTGCGGTGCCGGCGACCGGTCGGTCGGTCAGGGTGCGGTCGACCTCGGCGAGCGCCCCGACCTGGGCGATCACCCGGAGGGTGCACCGGCCCTCGTCGTCGTCCAACAGGTCCGCCAGCGGCGACACCACCGCCCGGACGATCTCCGCCAGGTCGGGGGCCGATGACGGGGCCGACGACGCCCACCTCTGCAGATCGGCCCGACGTTCGTCCTCCATACGCAGGACCCCGCGGAGCAGCACGTCCTCCAGCAGGCCCATGCGGCCCCCGAAGTGGTAGTTGATCGCCGAGTCGTTGCCCTGGCCGGCGTCGCCGACGATGTCGCGGATCCGTGCGGTCCTCCATCCGTCGGAGGCGAAGCGCCGCAGTCCGGCCTGGTACAAGGCCTCCCGGGTGGCGGACGAGCGGGGCCGGGGTGACAGGGCGGTGGAGCGGGGCACCCGCCCGAGTCTAGATCCCCTCTTCCGAGCTTTTAACAGGTCGTGTTAACTGGGGCCATGACCCGTACAGTGCAGTCCGGTCGCGACTCGGCACCGCCCGCGCCCACACCGCCCGAACCCGGCTTCGATCCGTTCGACCGCGCCCACCTGGCCGACCCCTATCCCGGCTACCGGTGGCTGCGCGAGACCGACCCGGTCCACCACCACCGCGGGGACGGCACCGCGGCGCACCCGGACTTCTGGGCGCTGTCGCGTTATGCCGACGTGGACGCCGCCGTCTGTGACCCGGCGACGTTCTCCTCGGCCAGCGGTCTGACCTTCTACCGGGACGAGATCGAGACGCTGGGGCTGGCCCCGACCATCGTCATGATGGATCCCCCCGAGCACTCCGCGAAGCGGCGACTGCTGGCCACGGCGTTCTCTCCCAGGCGCGTCGCCGAGGCCGAGCCGCTCATCCGCGACTTCGCCCGCGGGAGACTGGCGGAGATGGCCGCGAGGGACGACGGCGACGAGGTGGTCGACCTGCACCGGGACTTCAGTTCGCAGATCCCCACGCATCTGCTGGCCCACCTGTTCGACCTGCCGGAAGCGGACAAGCCGAGCTTCGGCCCGTGGGTCAGCGCGCTGACGACCCTGCAGGAGGAGGGGTTCCGCCCGGCGGGGCTGGAGGACGGGGCGGTCTCGGCGGTGGCGGAGATGTTTGGATACTTCGGTGAGCTCATCACCGACCGGCGCGCGTCCCCGGGCGGGGACCTCATCTCGGCGCTGACGCAGGCCGAGATCGACGGCGAGCGGCTGGACGACTGGGACATCCTCGGGTTCTGCTTCGTGATCGTGGCCGGCGGCAACGACACCACCGGCAACCTCATCTCGCACACCGTCTCGCTCCTGGACGCACATCCGCAGCAGAGGGACCTGGTCGTGGCGGACCCGGGACTGATCCCCGGCGCGCTGACCGAATGCTTGCGCTTCGAGTCCAGCGTGCAGGCGCTCGCGCGGACGACCACGCGCGAGGTGACCGTGGGCGGGGTGACGATCCCCGCGGGGGAGAAGGTGATGATGCTCTACGGTTCGGCCAACCGCGACGAGCGTGAGTTCGGACCCACCGCCGAGGAGCTCGACATCCGCCGTGAGACCACCGGGCACCTGGGGTTCGCCCGCGGCCCTCACTTCTGCATCGGCTCGCACTTCGCGCGGCTCCAGGCGCGGATCGCCGTCGAGGAGCTCTACGCGGCCCACCCGTCCGTCACGGTGGACCGGGGCGGGGCCGTGAGGGCGCTCTCTCCGTTCACCAGAGGGTTCCATTCGCTGCCCGCGACGGGGTTCGCCGTTGCGCCGAGCTGACCCGCTCGCCGCGATCATGTCCGCGAGCGCGTCTCGCGACGGGGTTCCGGACAGGGTGTCACGGGTGGGAGGCGGGGTGGGATCCGGGGTTGATCGGCGGTGAGAACCCGCCGCCACAGTGCTCACATAAGAGTAAGGTCACCACGTATAGGCGGATGCGCCGTCTCGGGTGGGTCCGCACACTGCTGCACGAGGACTCATCATGGGAACTTCACACGCCACCCCGTCCGGTCCCTCCTCGACCCCCGTCCACGGCCCTCCGCGGACCCGCCCCCTGAACTGGGTCCTGCTCGTCGCCGGGGTCCTGCTGGCCGTGTTCGGCCTCGGCATGACAGCGGCCGGGGCGGCGATCCTGGTAGCCGACGCCTCCCAGCGGGACGGGCAGTACGCGTTCACCGACACCGACCGCCTCCAGACCGTGGGCCACGCCATCACGACCGCGCCCCTGACGATCCATGTCGACGAGGGAGCCACCGTCGGGCCCTACGGTCTCGACGACCTGATCAGCCTCCGACTCCGCGCGACCCCGGTGGTCCCCGGCCAGGACGTGTTCCTCGGTATCGCGGACGCATCCGACGTCTCTGCCTATCTCCGCGATGTCCCCCACGCGGTGATCGGTGACCAGCCGTGGGATCCCGGATACTCCGCGGGCCCCACATATGACTGGGGATCGGGGATGTGGGGATCGGGGAACGACGCCGAGACGGCCCTCGACGAGGTGCCGGGCACCCGTGCCCCCGAACCTCCTGCCGACCAGGACTTCTGGGCCCAGTCCACGACGGGTGCAGAGCAGCAGACCCTCACCGTCGACCTGCGGTCCGGCGACTGGGTGGTCGTGGTGATGAACGCCGACGGCTCCCGCCCCGTGTGGGTCGACGTCCAGGTGGGCGCACACACCGAGGTGTTCGGACTCGCCGGGCCCGGTGTTCTCATCGCCGGACTCGTGGCGTTGGCGCTGGGGCTGCCGCTGATCCTCGTGGCGACCGCGGGGCTGGGCCGGGACATCGACCGGCACGCCGACCCCGACGCCCTTCCCGGGGCCGGTGCGGGCGCTCTTCCCGCCGGCGTGGGTCCCGATCCGCTGCGTCTGACCGGGCACCTGGACCCGCAGGTGTCCCGCGGTCTGTGGTTGATCAAGTGGCTGCTGGCGATCCCGCACTACATCGTGCTGGCCCTGCTGTGGTTCGCGCTGGTCGTCACCACGGTCGCCGCGGGACTGGTGGTGCTGTTCACCGGCCGCTACCCGCGGGCGTGGTTCGCCTACAGCGTCGGAGTGCTGCGGTGGAACTGGCGCGTCGGGTTCTACGCCTACTCCGTGCTCGGGACGGACCGGTACCCGCCCTTCTCGCTGGCGCCGACCGACTATCCGGCCGGATTGGACGTGGCCTATCCCGAGCGGCTCTCGCGCGGCCTGGTGCTGGTCAAGTGGTGGTTGCTGGTGATCCCGCACCTGTTGATCGTGGGCATCCTCACCGGCGGCGGGGCGGCCCTGACCAGAGCCTCGGAGTACGGGGGCGCCGAGTGGAACATCTCGCTGGTCGGCCTGCTCGTGCTGATCGCCGCGATCGGGTTGCTGTTCACCGGCCGCTACCTGCCCCGGCTCTTCGACCTCATCGTGGGCCTGAACCGCTGGGTGTACCGGGTCGGCTCGTACGTGTTGCTCCTACGCGACGAGTACCCGCC
>NZ_JAALDW010000250.1:0-1977 GCF_014145055.1 Dietzia sp. DQ11-38-2 | reverse complement strand
GGTGTGATCGGAGCCGGGAGGCTCTAGTCCGTGATCCCCGGCAGACGATCGATGCGGACGCCCAACGCCCGATCGGGCTGGCGCAGGGCGAACTCCGTGCGACTCAGCGGGCCGGGGCGGGCTCGGGAGCTCGGGCCGGACCGGCGAGAGCGCTGGGAACCGGGCAAGAACACCGGAGCCCGCAGTAACACCGCGGTCGCGCCCACGACAAGGGCGAACACCATCACGCTGAACAGCGCGGGCACCACCCACCCGCCGCCTGCATGGAGCGCCGCACCGGCCGCCAGCTCGGCGGAGGCCGCGACGCCCCCCATCGACGCACCGAGAAGGACCGCTCCGGGCATGAGGGCGGCCACAACCGCCACGGAGGCCAGGATCGCGATGCCGGCCATCGCGAGGAACGGGCAGGTGCGGGGACCGGGGAGAGAACTCACGGCGGTTCTCCTTTCAGCGTCTGCCCCTGATTCGGAGACCTGCACCACACGGATGGGCCGGCGGGCCCGCCGACCGCGCGAGGTCTCGTCTCAGGCTTCCCGCGCTCGTCGAGTGGTCACACCTGATCGCGTTCTCCCAGGTGGGGTTTCCCGCGCCCGTTCATTTGTGACCACTCGACGACCAGGCACTCGTGGCATCCGGGGGACGAGGAGGCAGGGCCTTGACCGTGCGGCCGGTCAGGGCTGCGAACTCTCCGATGTGCACCATGTGCCCACTCTCGGTGCTCCCTCCCGAGGGGAGAAGCACGCCTCCGCGACGATGGGTGGTCAGCGCTCCACGATCACGGACGGGGAGCGGACGGGGACCAGAATCGTGCGACTCGTGACGTGCCCTGCATGATCCGACGCCCGGAATCACGCGGAAGTCGGTCTCGCGAGAGCTGTCCGGACGCCCGGGGGTCGAGGGGTCGTAGGGTCGAATCCGGTCAGACCGACGTGAGGAAGACGACCTCAGGGGCGGTTCCCCCACGGGTGACCGCCCCTGGGCCGTGTGCGCCCACGGTCGTTCCGCCCCGGCACCGCTCCAAGGCGCCCGGACGAGCTGCGGGGACGTCGACGAGTCCGGTCGGCGATGGGGCCCCCTCTACCGGCGGCCTCGATCGAGGACTATGGTCATCCGCGACCACAGCACATCCGCAGTCGACAGCAGCGGGTGTGCCGTCGATCAGGGAAGAGGAGATTCATGGCCACCTCCACCATGCCGCCCCAGGTCCTGGGGCAGCGGATGCAGTTGACGACCCTCGAGTTGGGGGTCGGCGCAGCGCTCGCCGCGGTGGCGGTTCTGGCGGTCACGCTGGTCGCGGTGACGGGCGAATCCGCCCAGCCCTCGGCGGGCACGGACCGGGACACCTCGACCTCGGTGGTCAGCCAGGTCCCCCAGAGGATCCCCGGGTAGCACTGGCTACAGCGAGGGGTCCACGACGGGCTTGCCGTCGGCGCCCAGAAGCGCGGTGAGTCCGCCGGCGTATCCGCCCGAGCGCCAGAGATAGCACACCCCGGTCTGGGTGTCCCTGAGGATCTCGACGGTGCTCCCGAACCCCATGCTCTGGGTGTGGACCTTCTCGAACCGCTTGTCGTTTCTCGCCATGCCGCGATGATCTCATCCGCGGCGGGCCGGCGTCAGGTCCGCGGGTTGCCCTTCTGCAGGCGGTCGATGTGCTCCGAGGCCTGCGCCTTGGTCAGGGTCGCGGGCAGCTCCTCGCCGGCCTCGCGCGCGAGAGTGTCGAGGTAGCTCTTCTGCGCGGCGGTCATGGGCTCGTCGCCGGTCACCCAGTCCTCGGGGTCCCGCTGCACCGAGGTGCCCCCGGCTCCCGGGGTCTCGGGGACCGGAGCACCCAGGGTCTCTTCCGTGGACGACCGGGTCGGGTCCTGCTCGGGGTTGGTCATGCCCGCACCGTACGCCCGGAGCGGGATCCCGACCACCGAGCGACCGCCCTGCCCGACCCAGCCCGGCCCGACCCAGCCCGGCCCGAACGACTCAGCC
>NZ_JAALDW010000249.1:0-2251 GCF_014145055.1 Dietzia sp. DQ11-38-2 | reverse complement strand
GGCGGCGGCCGCCACCCCGATCGCGGCCAGGCCGGTGCGGATCCGGTCGGAGGCCAGCAACGTCTGGATGCGGTGCCGGGTGACCTGCTCCTGGGCGATCCCCATGTGCAGCGGGACGACCCCGGCGGTGAGGGCCGGCACGGCGACGGTGGTGAGGCACGCGACGACGGTGGCGGTCAGCCCGTCGCGGCCGGGCGACCGGACTGATCCGTAGGCGGCCCAGGCGGCGGCACCCAGCCCGGAGGCGTACAGGGTCAGGGCCACCGGGGCGATCCGGCGGGCGTGTTCGGCCTGGCGTTCGCCGATCCCCAGCGTCGGGCCCTCGAACAGCGTCGGGTAGACGACCGAGGTGACCATCGACTGGAAACCCAGATGGGCCGCGCACGTGGTGAGCAGGGCGAGCCGTCCCGCGCGGAGGGTGGGGTCGGGGACCGCGGGTCGTCGGCGGATCATGGGTCTCACGCTACCCCTCGCGGGATCTGCCGAGCAGGCGTCTGCCCTCTCCGTCCTCGGTGACCGCCCGGGCGGTCCGCAGCACCACCCGCCAGCCACGGTCGGGCGCGTCCACCGGACCGAGACGCTCGAGTTCCCATCTGTTCGCCGTCACCCGCGTCACCGTGTAGCGCCCCGGCCGGGAGGAACGGACCACCAACTGGGTGTACCCGGTCGCCACCGCCCGGTCGCCGTCGAGGAGGACCACCGGCAGGCCGGGCACGTGGCCACAACCACGGGCGATCAAACCCTGGTGGTCGTCACCGCTCACCATCCCCGCGAGGTCCGTGTGGCCCTCGAGCACGCCGGTGTCCACGTCGTAGACCCCGTCGGCGGCCCAGAGCTCGGCGACCCCCTCGGCGTCCCCGGAGTCGACCCTGGGGGAGTAGTCGGCGACGAGTCTGAGGATCGCGAGTTCGTCCGTGGCCCGGGCCAGTTCGTCGCGGATCGTGGCGAGAGCGGACTCGGTCGCACCGAGCCTCGCCTCGAGTGCGTCCAGACGGTCGGGGTCGCGAGCCGGGGTCATGAACCCGACAGTAATGCACGAACTGGAACACGTTACACGTAGAGTGTGGCGCATGACGGACAAGAGTTCAGACACCCGTCCGACCGTGCACTCGGCGGACGTGGTGGTGGTGGGGATGGGCATCGCGGGCGCGTGTGCTGCGATCGAGGCCGCGGAGGCCGGGTCGTCGGTCATCGTGCTGGAGGGCGCCTCCGGCCCGGGGGGATCGTCCTCCCAGTCGGGCGGCGAGGTCTACCTGGGCGGGGGCACCGCCACCCAGCGGGCGCTCGGCGTGGAGGACTCCGAGGAGGACATGCGCGCCTTCCTCACCGCCGCACTCGGTCCGAACGCGGACGAGGCCAAGATCGCCGACTACTGTGCGGGTGCGGTCGAGCACCACGACTGGCTGGTGGCCCACGGTGCGGTCTTCAACCACAAGCTGTGGGACACCCCCACGTGGATGCCGGGCGACGACTCGGGCCTGATGTGGATGGGTGAGCGAGCCGAACCCTACGCCTCGATCGCGCGCCCGGCGGCCCGTGGTCACCGCCCACCCGCCCCGAACTTCGCCGGGAACGTGCTGATGGATGCTTTGGTGGCCACCGCGCAGAAGGCCGGGGTGACACTGCACTGCGACGTCAGGGCTCGATCGTTGATCATGGACGACGGCCGGGTCGTCGGCGTGCGGGCGACGGAGTTCGGCGAGGAGCGGGAGTACCGCGCCACCGGCGGGGTTGTCCTGGCGACCGGCGGCTTCGTCGACAACGACCGCATGCTCGAACAGTGGGCGCCGCAGCAGGTCGGCAAGGACAAGGTGTCCGACGGCCGCGACGACGGCTCGGGGATCGAGATGGGCATGGACGTGGGTGCCGCCGTGCGCCGGATGCACCAGACCGAGACGGCGATGCTCATCATCCCCCGCCTGGCGGTGGGGGCGATGCTCGTCGACGGCGACGGCCAGCGCTTCATCAACGAGGAGGTCTACCCGGGCCTGTACTGCCACGCCGCCGTGCACCACCGCCGGCCCCCGGTGTGGGTGATCATCGACGAGAAGGGCATCGAGGACGTCCCGGAGAGCGAACTGTGGGGGATGCAGCCCATGCACGCCGCGGAGACCATCGAGGAGCTCGCCGCGGACTGCGGGCTGCCGGCGGAGGCGCTGGCCGACACCCTGCGCAGATACAACGCCGGCGCCCGGAACGGCGAGGATCCCCAGTTCGGCAAGAGCGCGCGCTGGGTCCGACCGCTCGAGCC
>NZ_JAALDW010000248.1:0-1687 GCF_014145055.1 Dietzia sp. DQ11-38-2 | reverse complement strand
CGCCGGGACCGCCGCGACCGCTCCCGGCGCCGCGGCCCCGGGCCCAGACCAGGCCACCGGCACCGGCACCGGCACCGGCGGCGAGGAGAGCTGAGCATGCTGACAGTCACGGACGTGTCCAAGACCTTCTTCCCGGGCACCGTCAACGAGCGCCGGGCGCTGAACGGGCTCAGCCTCACGATGGCCGAGGGCGACTTCGTCACCGTGATCGGCTCCAACGGCGCCGGCAAGTCGACCCTGCTCAACGTCGTGTCCGGGCGGTTGATCCCCGACGACGGACGAATCGACATCGACGGCAGGAACGTCACCCGCCTGCGCGATCACAGGCGCGCGAAGTATGTGGGCCGCGTCTTCCAGGACCCACTCGCCGGGACCGCCCCCACTCTCACCATCGAGGAGAATCTGTCCCTGGCGTTCCTGCGCGGCACGCGGCGAGGGCTCGGCCCGAGCCTGAACAAGAAGCGTCGGCGGCAGTTCGTCGACCAGCTCGCCATGCTCGAGCTGGGCCTCGAGGACCGACTCACCGCGAAGGTCGGATTGCTCTCGGGCGGACAGCGCCAGGCACTGTCGCTACTCATGGCCGGGTTCACCCAGCCGCGGATCATGCTGCTCGACGAGCACACCGCGGCACTGGACCCGCAGCGGGCCGAGCTGGTCACCACCATCACCGAGCGGATCGTCCGGGAGGGCGGGCTCACCACCCTCATGGTCACGCACAACATGGAACAGGCCATCCGGCTGGGCAACCGCCTGATCATGATGCACGAGGGCCAGATCGTCTACGAGGCGGACGCACGGGAGAAGGCCTCACTCACCGTGCAGGATCTGCTCAAGGAGTTCGCCACGATCAAGGGCGCGACACTGTCCGACAAGGCGTTCCTGGGCTGAGGTCCGCCCCCCTCCCAGCCCGCCCGTCCCCCGTCGACACGAGCGTTCCGCACACCCGCCTGTCGGGCGAGGCGTTCGGAACGCTCGTCTCGTCGGGGTCAGCCCCCGGTCCCCGGGCGGCGACCCTCGGAGTTCCGGTATGCGGGAACCGCGACCCACCCGTCACCGTCGCGCCGGACCAGTCCCCTCCGCTCGAACTCCTCGAACCACCCCGGGGCCGGCCACTCACCCCAGCGTTCGGCGTAGTGGGCTCCATTGCGTAGCAGGTCCTGGAGGTGTTCCACCGGCGGGGACGACACCGGATGCCACCGGTGATAGGCGTGCGCGCCCGCCACGAGCACCACCGGGACCCTCCGGTGCAGCAGTCGGCGACCGAAGTCGGTGTCCTCCGCGCCGTACCCCGAGTAGTGCTCGTCGAACCCCCCGAACTCCCGGCGGAGCCGTGTCCAGAGATCCGCGTGCAGGGCGAAGGACAGTGACCAGAACATCCCGAACTCGCTCGCCTCGAGTCTCCGCAGGCCGTGCTCGGGGAACGGTCGCGCCGGGTGCGGGTCGGTGAGGCCCGCGAGCTCGGCGGGGTCCGGAGCACCCAGCGACTCGGGCAGATACGTGACCGGCCCCATCCCCACTGTGCCGGGCGGGAGGTCCGCGTACCGGGAGCCCAGGTCCGGGCCGGGCATGCAGTCGACGTCCAGGAAGATGATCAGCTCGGCGCCGGTCTCGACGGCCCGGTCCCCGCCCGCGTTGCGGCAGCGGGCAACCGGCAGGTCCGGCCCCGCCGGGACCTCCAGTGGGTCCG
>NZ_JAALDW010000247.1:0-1355 GCF_014145055.1 Dietzia sp. DQ11-38-2 | reverse complement strand
CCCGGGCGCCGACCCCGAGTGGGTCCTGACCGGCGCGGAGGAGGCCGGTGAGGTCGCGGTGACGGGCCCGCCGGAGACACTCGCGCTCCTGCTGTGGGGACGGATCGGGGCCGACGACCCGGCTCTGGAGATCTCGGGTGACCGCGCCGGACTTCACGCCGCCCTGGAGGCCGGACTCGCGGGGTGAGGCCGCCCGCCGGGTGGAGCGTGCTCAGAAGAGGGCTGCGGCCAGTGCGAGACCGGCGGCCACCGCCGCGACCACCGCGATCCCCGTTCCCAGGACGTTGCCGAGGGCCCTGCGATAGGCCCCGCCCTGGACCAGGCGGACGGTCTCCACCATGGCGGTCGAGAACGTGGTGTACCCGGCGCAGAAGCCGATCGTGGCCGCCTCCAGACCGACGCCACCGATCGCCCCGGCGATCGCCGCCCCGGTGAGCACGCCCATGAGCAGTGAGCCGGTGATGTTGACGGCGACGGTTCCGACCGGGAAACCGCTGTTCCACCGGGTTCTGACGAGGCCGTCCACCACGAATCTGGCCGCGGCGCCGAGCCCGCCGAACAGGGCGATGAGGGCGATGGTCACGGGCGGTCCCCTCCCGGCGCGGTGGGGTCGGAGACGACACCCTGGTCGGGATCGGGGGGGAGACGACGCTCGCGCCACCGATGGTGCCGGCTGGCCAGGATGACCCCGAGCATGCAGGTGAGGAATCCGCCGACGAGCGAGACCGTGAAGTAGCCGACCGCCAGGCCGACGTGACCGGAGGTGAGCAGCCTCTCGATCTCGAGGGCGAAGGTGGAGAAGGTGGTGAATCCACCCAGGGCGCCGGTGCCCAGGCCGAGGCGGATCATCCGTCGGGGACGGGTCTCGTCACCGGCACGGACGAGTGCTTCGAGAAGCAGCCCGAGGAGGAACGCTCCGATGAGGTTCTCGGCGAGCGTCGCTATCGGCCACTCGTGCGGGTGTGGAATCGACGTGGTCATGCCCCATCGGGCCAGGGTGCCCGCGGCGCCGCCGAGCGCGACGAGGGCGATCAACCCGGGGTGCAGATGCGGTGGCCGGCTCATCGGCGCTGCCTCCTGACCTTGTACGCCGCCGCACGCCGCGGGGCGCCCGGTTCGGACGAGGCCCGGTCGGGGTGTCCGGTCGGGTGGCCGCCGTCGACACGCATGGTGGCTACCAGAATTGACTAGGAAACAGGGACCGTTGACGACATCCGTGCCGTGGTTGAAGGCGGGCCCCACCGCCGTGATGGCCACGATAACAAGCTCCACGTGGACCGGTTCTTGTGATGGAGCGTGAGGTGGGCCACGGTGGTGGGGTACCTCGGGCAGTGTCCGACGAGCAGTGGGGAGCA
>NZ_JAALDW010000246.1:0-2617 GCF_014145055.1 Dietzia sp. DQ11-38-2 | reverse complement strand
GGGCACCGCACTCGGCCAGCAGGGACCGGGCGGCGGAGGGGTCGGGGTCGGCCTCACCGAGCGCGGCGTCGATGCTCGGCCACAGGTCGGTGGTGGCGGCGTGGGCGAGCAACACGGTGGGGGCCCGGCGCACCAGGTCGCCCTCGTTGGACTTTCCCGTCACCGCCGGGTCGCCGAACACCCCCAGCACGTCGTCGACCACCTGGTACGCCGTCCCCAGATGGCGACCGGCCTCCCGGAGCGGGGGGATCATCTCCTCCGGCCCTCCGGCCAGGACCACGCCCAGGACCATCGGCAGCGTCACGGAGTACGCGGCGGTCTTGGCGGCGCCGATCGCCAGCGCGTGCTCCTGTGTGATGGGCTCCCCACGAGCGGCGCCCTGCACATCGGCGTACTCTCCCGCGACGGAGGCCACCACCGCGCTCTCGACCTCCACCATGGCGCGGTGCAGCACCGGCCCCGGCACGGGTAGCCGGGCGAACTGACCCATCGCGGCCACCAACAGGAGGTCCCCGCCGAGAAGGCCCCCCACCATGCCGACGTGGGCGGCGGTCTCCCGCGGCAGACCCTGTTCGACGCCCCGGGTCGTGGTGAGACCCTGCAGATTGGGCCGGCCACGGCGGTGGTCGTCGCCGTCGGCCACGTCGTCGTGGACGAGGAAGGCCTCGTGAAGAAGTTCCAGGGCCTGACCGGCAGCGGTGCGGACCGCCTCGTCGCGCCCGCCCGAGTGCGTGAAGACGGCATCGAACAACGCCGAGCGCATTCCCTTGCCGGATCGGGTCGTGGCATCGAGGTCGGCCGTCCAGTCATCGACGGCAGGCCCCAGACCCTCGGGCAGGGCACGAGCAGTCATCCGCTGGGCGGCGGATACCGAATCCAGTGTCATGTCCTGTTGTTCGGAGCCGACCCTGTCCTGGATACCCCTCACCCCGAATCTTCTCGACGAGATGCGGCGCACCGGCGTCCCTCGGCCGGAGCCGCGAAAGTCCACGGTGTCACACGGTCACACTATCGCGGCCCCGAAATGCACGAAGACCCCCGCTTGTGGCAGGGGTCTCCGAGTGCCAGATGATGGATTCGAACCAACGTAGGCATAAGCCGACGGATTTACAATCCGCTCCCTTTGGCCGCTCGGGCAATCTGGCGTGCACCCGTTGAGGCGCTAGGACACGATACAACGCGTGTGACCCCCGGTGCCAAATCGGGGGCCGACGGGATGACCCGGGCCTGAGTCCGCGCCGGGTAGCCTGGCCGGGATCGTCCCCACCGTGAGAGAAGGAGCGCGCCCATGGCCTCGGAGTCCTCGTTCGACATCGTCTCGGAGTTCGACCGCCAGGAGGTGGACAACGCCCTGAACCAGGCCGCGAAGGAGCTGGGGACACGGTACGACTTCCGCGGGACCGACGCCGGGATCGAATGGAAGGGCGACGACGCCGTGGAGATCGTCGCGGCGTCCGAGGACCGGGTTCTGGCCGCCAAGGACGTGTTCATCGAGAAGCTGGTACGCCGGGGCCTGAGCATGAAGGCACTCGAGGTGGGCGATCCGATGCCGTCCGGTAAGGGATTCCGCCTGGTCGGTTCGCTCAAGCAGGGCATCGACAAGGAGAACGCCAAGAAGATCACCAAGCTCCTGCGCGACGAGGGGCCCAAGGGCGTCAAGGCGCAGATCCAGGGCGAGGAGATCCGGGTGTCGTCCAAGAAGCGCGACGACCTGCAGGAGTGCATGGCGTTGCTGAGGAAGGCCGACCTCGAGGTCGCGCTGCAGTTCACCAACTACCGGTAGGCCGTCGACAGTGCCCTACCCAGGGGGACGCCCGAGGCGGCGGCGCACCGCCGTGGGATCGGGGGTGCGGGTGGTGGCAGCGGCCGTGGGCGTGTCCCTGCTGGCCGGATGTGCTGTCGGGGGCGACGACGACGAGGGTTCCCCTCGGCTCACCGTCTTCGCCGCGTCCTCCCTCACCAGCGCGTTCACGCGGATCGCCGAGGAGGTCGAGCGGGACGACCCCCGCGTGGAGATCCGACTGTCGTTCGACGGGTCCCCCGGGCTGGTCGACCAGATCGCCGGAGGCGCTCCCGCGGACGTGTACGCCTCGGCGGATTCTCTGAGCATGGACCGGGCGGTGGCCGAGGGGCTGATCTCGGGAGCGCCGGTGGAGTTCGCGACCAACGTCCTCACGCTGGTCACCCCGCCCGGGAATCCCGCCGGCATCACCGGACTCGACCGCTCACTCGCCGACGCCCGACTCGTCGTGTGCGCGGAGGGGGTCCCCTGCGGCGACGCCGCACGAGCGCTGGCCGGGGCGGCCGGGGTGCAGCTGCGACCGGTGAGCGAGGAATCCAAGGTCACGGACGTGCTGGGCAAGGTGACCTCCGGGGAGGCCGACGCGGGGATCGTCTACCTCACCGACGCCCGCTCCGCCGGTGACCGGGTCGAGCAGATCGCGATCCCCACCGCGTCGTCCGGACCCACCCGGTATCAGATCGCGGTGACCCACCGGGGTGAGACGGACCGGGCGGATGCGGCCCGGCGGTTCGTCGACGCGGTCACCGGCCCGGTGGGGCGCACCGTGCTGGCCGACCACGGGTTCGGCCTCCCGTGACCCGACCCCCGCTCCCC
>NZ_JAALDW010000245.1:0-6462 GCF_014145055.1 Dietzia sp. DQ11-38-2 | reverse complement strand
CTCCATGGTGGCCACCGTCTGGTCCGCGCGGGCCAGCAGGACCACGGGGTCGGCCAGGACGCGGGCCTGCCCGCCCGCGTAGACGGTCACCGTCGTCATCGAGGCGGAGACCGCCACCGACGGGACACCGGTGTGCAGGGCGGTCCGTTCGGCCGCGCGGTGCCGGGTCCCGGTCTCGACCGCCGGCAGGGTGGGATCGGGCACGAGGTGGACGTTGGCATGGGTGATCCGCTCGCCGTCCGAGGACAGGACCACGGCTCCGTCCATCTTGCTCAGTTCGCGCAGCCTGGCCGGTGTGAACTCGACGTCCAGCGTGACACCGCCGTCGCATATCTCCCTGACGGCGGGGTCATCGCCCAGCACGATGAGACCACCGGTGCCGCTGCGACGGATGCGGTCCAGTGCCTCACGCAGCGGGGTGCCGGGGGACAGGCGCCGGAGGACGGCCCGGACGGGTGCGTCGACGGGGGTCCCGTCCGTGGCGCGGGGGGCCAGGGCGGACGTCTCAGTGCCCCTCTGCGTGGGTCTCGACCGGGCGGGTGTACTCGTCGCTGGGCGGGACCTCGGCGATGACGGCGGCGGACATCTCGATCTGATCGCCGTTGGAGAACGACACGGTGGCGGGTACAGAGGTCCCGATCCGGAGGTCGTCGGAGTCGGGCAGCGTGGCGGTGCTGCGCTCGACACAGAGGTCGTCCCGCGCGGGGACGGGCTCGACGTCGGCCGCCGGCGAGACGATCAGGGAGCATCCGCGTTCCAGCGGCTGTGTCTCGCCGAGCTGCGCCTCGATCCCGTCGATCTCGATCCGGTCGAGGGAGATCGACTCGCCCATGCCGGTCCCGGTGAAGGAGGCGGCGAACCCGAGACGCGCCTCGCCCTCCTCGGGGAGGACCACCACGAGATCGTTGACGTGGAGCTCGCCCGCGGAACCCTGCCCGCCGTCCACCGCGGCGACCTGGTTGGCCGTCTGGGAGACCTGCCCGGCGCCACACGCGGACAAACCGACGGCGGTACCCACGGCCAGGACTACGAGCGCGGTGCGGCGCAGGCCGGTGTTCGGTGAAGTCACGTCAGGCTCCTCGGGGGATGGTCGTTCTCAGGCCGGTCTCATCGTAGTCCACGGCTGGTCGTGACCGGCGTCAGAGTGCGCTCCCGGCACCCCCCGGATGCGGCGCCCCCGCTGTACGGGTTTCTGACCTGCACAAACGGAAAACCCCAGCGCTGAGGGCGTGCTAAGATGTCTCAGTCGAAAGGGGAAAGCCACTCATGGAGTTCAAGGTCGGCGACACTGTCGTCTACCCGCATCACGGCGCCGCTAGTATCCAGGCGATCGAGATGCGGACGGTCAAGGGCACCGAGAAGGAATACCTCGTCCTCAAGGTTTCGCAGGGCGATCTCACGGTCCGGGTTCCGGCCGAGAACGCCGAGTACGTGGGCGTGCGTGACGTGGTCGACGAGGCGGGGCTCGACAAGGTCTTCGACGTCCTGCGCACTGAGCACGCCGAGGAGCCGACCAACTGGTCCCGCCGGTACAAGGCGAACGGCGAGAAGCTGGCCTCGGGGGACGTGAACAAGGTCGCCGAGGTCGTCCGCGATCTGTGGCGTCGTGACCTGGACCGTGGTCTGTCCGCCGGTGAGAAGCGGATGCTCGCGAAGGCACGGCAGGTGCTGGTGGGCGAACTCGCGTTGGCCGACCGCGCCGATGAGCACCGCGCCGACGAGCTCCTCGAGCAGGTGCTGTCCGCCGCCACCCCCGCCTGACGCGACCGCGGGGGTGACTCGATCCGCGCAGGAGCTCAGTGATGGCAGTGGCCACCCGCCCCCCACGGGCAGGGTGGCCGCCGTCGTTCCCGCGGCGGGCTCCGGACTGCGCCTGGGTGCGGGGGTCCCCAAGGCCTTCGTCGAGCTGTCGGGTCGGACCATGCTCGAGCGGGCCGTCTCCGGTCTGTTGGCGAGCGGGGCGGTCGACGACGTCGTGGTGGTGGTCCCCGAGGACCGGGTCGCGGAGTCGGAGCTGCTGCTCGCGCCTCTCCGGTCCGGCGAACACCTCGTTCTCGTCGCGGTGGGCGGGCCGCAACGCACCGACTCGGTCCGTAACGGTCTGGCGGTCCTCACCGCCACCCTCGAGGGGTCGGGGTCGCCGGTCCACGACGTCGTGCTGGTCCACGACGCGGCACGCTGCCTGACCCCGGCCGCTCCGATCCTCCGGGTGGTGGAGGCGGTCCGATCGGGCGAGGGCGCGGTGGTCCCCGTCCTCCCCGTGGTCGACACCGTCAAGGAGGTCGACGCCGCCGGTTACGTGGTGGGCACGCCCGATCGCGGAGTTCTCCGAGCCGTTCAGACGCCGCAGGGCTTCGCGCCCGACGTGCTGCTGGCGGCCTACGATGCGGCCGGTGACGGGGCCACCGACGACGCCGGCCTGGTGGAGCGGCTGGGCAGGAGGGTGGCGACCGTGGCGGGTGATCCGCTCGCCTTCAAGATCACCACCGCGTCGGACCACGCGCGCGCCCAGGAGGAACTCCGTGACCAGCACGGGTTCCACGCACGCGAGAACCCGGAGGACCGTCCCGTGACCGGACCCGTGCCCCCCCGCGTCGGTATCGGCACCGACGCCCACCAGGTTCAACCCGGCAAGAAGTGCATGATGGCCTGCCTGCATTTCCCCGACGACGACGGGTGCGAGGGCCACTCCGACGGAGACGTGGTGGCCCACTCACTGGTCGACGCGCTGTTGTCCGCCGCCGGTCTCGGCGACCTCGGAACCCTGGTCGGCACCGGACGCCCCGAGTACGACGACGTCTCCGGTGAGCGTCTCCTGCGTGAAGCGGTGGCGGAGGTGACCGGCCAGGGGTGGACGATCGGTAACGCCGCCGTGCAGATGGTCGGTAACCGACCCAAGATGGGCCCGCGGCGGCTCGAGGCCCAGGACACCCTCTCGGCGATCATCGGCGCCCCTGTGTCCGTCTCGGCCACCACGACCGACGGGATGGGCTTCACCGGCCGCGGCGAGGGGGTCTCCGCGGTGGCGACGGCTCTGCTGTTCCGGAGCTGACGAAGCGGGCGCGAGGAGGCGTCACCGGTAGACTCGATCCCCGTGACGCTCCAGCTGTACGACACCGCCACCCGCTCCCTCCGGGAGTTCACCCCTGTCCGGGAGGGTCACGCGTCGGTCTACCTCTGTGGAGCCACCCCGCAGTCCGTGCCGCACATCGGCCACGTCCGGTCGGGGGTCGCCTTCGACATCCTGCGCCGATGGCTGCTGGGATGCGGTTACGACGTGGCGTTCGTCCGCAACGTCACGGACATCGACGACAAGATCCTCACCAAGGCCGCGGAGAACGGGCGGCCGTGGTGGGAATGGGTCGCCACGCACGAGCGGGAGTTCACCAGGGCCTACGACGCCCTGGGCGTCCTGCCGCCGTCCACGGAGCCCCGGGCCACCGGACACGTCACCCAGATGATCGACTACATGGAGCGGCTCATCGAGCGCGGTTACGCGTACCCGGCCGAGGGCAGCGTGTACTTCGACGTCGCGGCCTGGTCGGCCGCCCCCGAAGGCGACTACGGGCACCTCTCGGGACACCGGCTCGACGAGGTCGACCAGGGCGAGGGGGCCGACCTGCGGGGTAAACGAGACCCCCGCGATTTCGCGCTGTGGAAGGCGGCCAAACCCGGGGAGCCGAGCTGGCCGACCCCGTGGGGAGAGGGCCGGCCCGGCTGGCACCTCGAGTGTTCGGCGATGGCCACCTGGTACCTCGGTCACACCTTCGACATCCACGGCGGCGGCCTGGACCTGCAGTTCCCTCATCACGAGAACGAGGCCGCCCAGTCCCACGCGGCCGGTGACGGCTTCGCCCGGTACTGGCTGCACAACGGGTGGGTGACCATGGCCGGGGAGAAGATGAGCAAGTCGCTGGGTAACGTCCTCAGCGTCCCGAACATCCTCACCGTGGTGCGCCCCGTCGAGCTGCGCTACTACCTCGGCAGTGCCCACTACCGGTCCATGCTCGAGTACTCACCGGAGGCGTTGCAGGAGGCCGCTGCCGGATACCGCAGGATAGAGACCTTTATCCGGCGCGTGGCCGAGGTCGTCCCGGAGATACCCGTCGGCGAGTGGACCGACGGATTCGCCGCGGCGATGGACGACGATCTCGGGGTCCCGGCCGCGCTGGCGGAGATCCACGGCACGGTGCGCAGGGGGAACACGGCCCTGGCCGCCGGTGATCACGACTCGGCGCTGTCCGCCGCGTCGGCCGTCCGGGCCATGACGGCGGTGCTGGGCGTGGATCCCCTCGACCCCCACTGGGTGGCCGCCGGCGGCGGCGACGACGCCGCCACCACCGCGCTCGACTCGCTCGTGCGCGCAGAACTCGAGGCGCGCGACATCGCGCGCTCGAATAAGGACTTCGCCACCGCCGACGCGATCCGGGACCGACTGGTCGCGGCCGGCGTCGAGGTGGCAGACACCGCGGACGGCCAGAAATGGTCGCTCGCCAATCGGAAGGACTGACATGGCGGGCAATTCGAGCCGACGCGGGGCGATCCGCAAGACCGGCACCAAGAAGGGCCAGGTCGTCGGATCCGGCGGCCAGCGGCGACGGGGTCTCGAGGCCCGGGGGGCCACGCCCAAGGCGGAGGACCGCACGTATCACTCCGCACACCGCAAGGCCAAGGCCGCCTCGCGAAAGGCGGAGACGGCCCAGCAGCGCCGCCGGCACGCCCAGAAGCAGGCCGACGGCCCCGAATACGTGGTCGGGCGCAATCCGGTGGTGGAGTGTCTCCGGGCCGGCGTGCCCGCGACCGCCCTGTACGTGGCGGTCGGCTCGGAGGCCGACGAGCGACTGACCGAGGCCGTGCACCTGGCCGCCAACAAGGGCATCTCGATCCTTGAGGTGCCGCGCACCGATCTCGACCGCATGACGAGCAACGGCATGCACCAGGGCATCGGCCTGCAGGTGCCGCCGTACCAGTACACCGACCCCAAGGACCTCCTCGACATCGCGATGGGGTCGTCGAGCCCCGCGCTGTTGGTCGCCCTCGACAACATCACAGACACCCGCAACCTCGGGGCCGTCATCAGATCGACGGCCGCGTTCGGCGGCCACGGCGTCCTGATCCCCGAGCGGCGCAGTGCGTCCATCACGGCAGTCGCGTGGCGTACCTCCGCGGGCGCCGCGGCCCGGCTGCCCGTCGCGCGTGCGACCAACCTCAACCGGACGCTTCTGGACTGGGCGAAGTCCGGAGTGCAGCTCGTGGGCCTGGACGCTGACGGCGACACCACCCTGGACAGTTACGACGGCACCGGGCCCACGGTCGTGGTGGTGGGCTCCGAGGGCAAGGGGCTCTCGCGGCTCGTGCGCGAGAACTGCGACTCGATCCTCTCGATCCCGATCTCCGGCGGGGTGGAGAGCCTCAACGCCTCGGTCGCGGCCGGAGTGGTGCTCTCCGAGTTCGCCCGCCAGCGTCGCGTGAAGGGCTGACGGGGCCCGCACGTCCCACTCAGGCCAGCGGGCGACGTGGCGACCGGCAGCGGTCGAACGTCGCCCGCGCGTACTCCCACGTCTCCTCCCCGTAGTAGAGGTGGCCGACGATCATGTAGAGCCCGGCGAACCGCTGGTAGGCCCACGCCCTGTCGAGAAAGGTCTCGTCGATCCTGCCGACGTAGCGCGCGAGCACCTCGTCGACGAAACGCGGGCCGTACTCGTACAGTTCGGCGAAGTCCACCGCCGGGTCGCCGAGGCACATGTCGGTGAAGTCGATGAGCCCCAACCGGCCCGGGGACGTGCGCGCATCCCAGTAGAGATGGCGCACGTAGACGTCGTTGTGCAGGAGGACCCGCGGGAGCAGGGTGGACTGGAGCGCGGCGACCTCGTCGCAGATCTCCCGCGCCGTCCGCATCTCGTCCTCGGTGAACACCGCCGGGAGGTCGTTGGCCACGATCCCCCGCACGAAGTCCAGGTTCTCGGGTTGGTAGGAGTCCGGGACCCGGTCGAGCGGCGGGACCGACGTGTCGGCCCCGTGGAGCGCGGTGAGCAGCGCCCCGAGTTGGCCGGCGATCATCGTCCTGTCCGTCGTGGGCAGGGAACGGAGCAGGTCAGGGGTGAGCCGGTCCCCATACACCAGGGGGTACCCGGCGAATCCGCCGTCCGGGGGGACGTGCGTGTACCGGGGTATGGCGGCGTCGACACCGGCCGAGAGGTGGTCGAGGACCGCTGCCTCGTGGGGGAGTCGCGCGAGCGCCTGCTCGTCCGTGGGGAACCGGAACACCAGGTCCCGGTGCCCGAGCGAGTCGGCGCCGCGGCAGCCGTGGCACATCACCACCACGTGGTCCCAGCCCTCGTCGATCCACTGCGACGACTCCCAGGCGAGGGCGGGGAAGGCGGCGCGGATCGCGTCGAGCGCAGCGCCGCGGTCGGCCGGGGAGACGGGGTCGGACGGGGCGACGGTGTCGTCGGCGGCGGC
>NZ_JAALDW010000244.1:0-2837 GCF_014145055.1 Dietzia sp. DQ11-38-2 | reverse complement strand
CGCCGACCAGGCCTGACCCCGCAGACCCCTCGGGCGGGCCGGCTCACGTGTGGTCGAAGTCGAGACCGACCTGTGCCCCCGCGCTGCCGCGCAGGACCGCACGCCGCTGGAGCGCGTACACGAGCGTGCCGATCGCACCCACACCCACACCGACCGCGCAGAGGATGACCGCGCGCATGTCCACCTCGTCCATGAGCATCATCGCCAGGAGGGCGATCGTCCACGCGAGGGTCCCGATGAGGACGACGGGCCGCGGGTCCAGGAGGTAGCCCGGGATTCGGGGCACCTGCGGCTCTGTCGGCCTCTCGGTCATGACCGCGACGCTACCGCAGGCGGAGGGCCGGTTACCCTATGACGGTTCCTCACCACCGCCAGGAAGGTCTCCAGATGTCGCAGAGCACCGGGGCCCCGTCGCGGTCCCCAGCACGGGGCCCCCTCGACCGTTACTTCAAGATCAGCGAGCGCGGTTCGACCGTGTCCCGCGAGGTGCGCGGCGGGGTGGTCAGCTTCTTCGCGATGGCCTACATCATCGTGCTCAACCCGCTGATCCTCGGTTCGGGTGTCGACGTCGAGGGCAACCAGCTGTCGATCATCGAGATCGCCGCGGTCACCGCGTTCACCGCCGGGGTGATGACGGTGGCCTTCGGCGCGATCGCCCGCTATCCGTTCGCCTTCGCCACCGGCCTGGGCATCAACTCCCTGGTCGCGGTCACCATCGCCAGGCAGGTCACCTGGGCCGAGGCGATGGGGCTGATCGTCATCGAGGGCGTCATCATCGTCATCCTCGCGGTGAGCGGGTTCCGCAAGGCGGTCTTCGACGCCATTCCCCCGGACCTCAAGGCCGCCATCGCCGTGGGCATCGGGCTGTTCATCGCCATGGTCGGGTTCGTCGACTCCGGGTTCGTGCGTCGACTCCCCGACGCCGCGGGCACCACGGTGCCGGTGGGGCTGGGGATCGAGGGATCGATCGCGTCGTGGCCCACGGCCGTGTTCGCGTTCGGGCTGCTGCTGTGCGGGATCCTCGTGGCCCGTCAGGTGCGCGGCGGCATCTTCATCGGCATCGTGGTCACCACCGTCGTGGCCATCATCGTCGAGGCGATCGCGGACGCCGGCCCGTCGTTCGTCGACGGCGAGCCCTCGCCCACGGGGTGGAACCTCGCGGTCCCGGGCATTCCAGAGACGCTCGGCGGACTGCCCAACCTCTCCCTCATCGGGCAGGTGGACCTCTTCGGCGCATTCGTCCGCATCGGCCCCCTTGCCGCCGGCCTGTTCGTCTTCACCCTGCTGCTCGCGAACTTCTTCGACGCCATGGGTACCTTCACCGGCCTGGGCAAAGAGGCCGGGCTCATGGACGAGAACGGCAACCTGCCCAACATGAAGACCGCGCTCGTGGTCGAGGGAGTCGGGGCCGTCGCCGGTGGATTCACCTCGTCCTCCTCCAACACCGTCTTCCTCGAGTCGGCGACGGGTATCGCCGAGGGCGCCCGAACCGGACTGGCGAACATCGTCACGGGTGTCCTCTTCCTCGTCGCGATGTTCTTCACACCGCTCTACGAGGTCGTCCCCGTCGAGGCGGCCGCCCCCGCGCTCGTGGTGGTCGGCGCGCTCATGATGTCGCAGATCATCAACATCGACTTCACGAGATTCTCCATCGCCCTGCCGGCGTTCCTCACCATCGTCACCATGCCGTTCACGTACTCCATCGCCAACGGGATAGGGATCGGGTTCGTGGCCTGGGTCGTGATGGCCACGGCCACCGGCAAGGCCCGGTCGGTCCACCCGCTGCTGTGGGTGGTCGCGGCGGCGTTCCTCGTGTTCTTCGCGATCGGGCCCATCACCGACCTTCTGGCCTGAGCGGCGCGGACAGTGCTCGTCGTCGACGTCTCCGATCCCGCCGATCCCCGGCTGGACGACCTCCGCGATCTCAACCACTCCGACCGCCGCCCCGACCTGCCGGGAGGGCGGGGCCTGGTGATCGCCGAGGGCACCTACGTGGTGGGGAGGATGCTCCTGTCCCGGTTCCGGCCGCACCTCCTGCTGGGGACCGACGCCCGACTGCGGCAACTGCGCCGCGAGGCGACGGCGGAGGGCTGGGATGCCGACGAACGGGCCGCCGGAGCCGTCTACCTGCGCACCACCAAGGACGTGCTCAGCGAGGTGATCGGGTTCCGGTCCAGCCGCGACATCCTCGCCGCCGCCCACCGGCCGGCCCCGCTCGACGTCGACGCGGTCGTGGACGGCGCCCGGACCCTCGTGGTGCTCGAAGGGGTCAACGACCCCGAGAACCTGGGGGCCATCTTCCGCAACTGCGCGGCGCTCGGCGTCGACGGGGTGCTGTTCGGTGCCGCCACCGGGGACCCGCTCTACCGGCGGGTGGTGCGCGTGTCCATGGGACACGTCCTGCGGTTGCCGTTCGCGCACCTGCACGGGACCCCGACCACCTGGCACCGCTCCCTCGGGGATCTGCGAACACGGGGTTTCACCACCGTGGCGCTGACCCCCTCCGGGGAGGTTCCGCTCTCCCGCGCCGTCGACGCCGACAAGGTGGCCTTTGTCCTCGGAGCCGAGGGGCCGGGGCTCACCGAGCACGCGATGCGTGCGTGCGACGTCCGGGCGGCGATACCCATGACAGCGGGAACCGACTCGCTCAACGTGGCCACGGCTGCGGCCGTGGCGTTCTACGAGCGGTCGCGCGACTAGGGTCCGGCGGCGTCGTCAGCGCCGGTTCGCCAGACGGCGGTTCATCGCCCCGCCGGCGCGCCGCACGGTGTCACCGAGGACGCCGGCGATCCTGCGGACGGCCCCGGTGACGGGAGAGGAGGCCCGCGCCACCGCGG
>NZ_JAALDW010000243.1:0-3926 GCF_014145055.1 Dietzia sp. DQ11-38-2 | reverse complement strand
TGACGGGACTCGAACCCGCGACAGCCAGGATCACAACCTGGTGCTCTACCAACTGAACTACAGCCACCATCGCCGTCCTCGCGAACGGCGTTGATGATGCTACCCGGTCGGTGCGCCGGTCAGGAAATCGCCAGGTACCGTCGTCGGCCGGGCCCCGCGCGGCGGCGCGTGGCTCCGTCAGTCCACGGGGGGCAGGGCCCCCGCGGCCGCGCGCACCTCGTCGGTGGTCGGACCCGGTTGCGGGACGAACGCCGTGGCGCGGTAGTACTTCAGCTCGCGGATCGACTCCTTGATGTCTGCCAGGGCACGATGGGACATGCCCTTCTCGGGCTGGCCGAAGTAGATGCGCGGATACCAGCGGCGGCACAGCTCCTTGATCGAGCTCACGTCGATCATCCGGTAGTGCAGGTAGGAGTTGAGCTCGGGCATGTCCCGGGCGAGGAACCCGCGATCGGTGCCGATCGAGTTGCCGGCGAGGGGAGCGGTCCCGCTGACCGGGACCCAGGCGCGGATGTAGTCCAGCACCTGCTTCTCGGCCTCCGCCACCGTCACAGCGGAGGCGCGGATCTCCTCGGTCAGCCCCGACGAGGAGTGCATGTCCCGTACGACCGGCAGCATCGCGGCCAGTTTGGCGTCGGAGGCGTGGATGACGATGTCCACGCCGTCGCCCAGGACGTTGAGTTCGGAGTCGGTGACCAGTGCCGCGATCTCCACCAGCGCGTCGTTCGCGGTGTCGAGGCCGGTCATCTCGCAGTCGATCCACACGATCCGGTCGTTCTTGGACTCCTTGTGGGGCGTCGGGCTCGACGTCGCGACAGGGGTGGGATCGGCGCTCGACTCTGGCATCGCTCGACTATATCGCCGCAGCGTTCCAAGCTTCGTCCCACGTCTGCGGCCCCCCACCACCGCGTCGAGCCTGCAGGCGTCTGGAGCACCGCCGTGTGGCAGCTGACGTCCTCAGTAGGGTGGGGATATGCCCTCGTCCGCGGCCGACCCCGAAAACTCACCGTCGATGGCAACCGATGAGTGGAACTTGCGATTCCTCGCGGAGATGGGACAAATCCTGGCGGAACGCCCCGGAACGGAGTTCGACTCTCCCGGGGTCGTTCGCTACAGGGTGGAAGAACTGGCACTGACGGGCGGATTCGTAAGACTGGTCTGGGCTTTCCCTGGCGCTCCGGACACGGGGAAGCGCTCGGTCCGCGTCGGACGGTTCATGAATTTGGTGGACTTGCGAGGCGGGTTCTCACCGGATGATCCAGACATCGTTGCCGGGGCAGTACTGCTCAATGATTTCTATCCAGCTCACCCCCCAGCGGAGGGCCGTGAGCACGCAGACGGCATTCGTTGGCTAGGGCCGCCGCCTCCCTAGCAGCCGGGCCATGCTTGGCAACTGCCGGAGACTGCTCGCGAGGTCGGCCGATCAGGCCTCGGCCTGCCCCTCGCCGAGCTTGGCGTAGAACCGTCCCACGATCGGGGCCATGACCCCGCGCGGGGTGTAGTTGCCCGCCACCGACATCGCCTGGCCGAGGGGTCCCGGGACCACGCGCATCTTGTTCCGGGCGAGCGCGTCCAGCGAGATCCGGGCGGTGTACGTGGTGTCCACCCAGAAGCGGTCGGGGACCAGGCGGTCGACGAACGTCTTGTCCTCCTCGGCGATCTCCTCGGTGCGCACCGGGCCGGGCGCCAGAAGCGTCACGTTGACTCCGGTGCCCTTGAGCTCGCCGCGAAGTGACTCGGAGAAGGTGTTGAGGAACGCCTTGGTGGCCGCGTAGGTGGCGTTGTTGGGGATCGGCATGTTGCCGGCCGCGGAGCCGACGTTGAGGATCGCGCCCGAGCGACGCTCGACCATTCCGGGCAGGACCGCCAGCACGAGGTCGTGGCAGGCGACGGCGTTGACCTGGACCTGGCTCTTCTCGTACTGCGGATCGAGTGTGGCGACCGGACCGAACGTGGCGATGCCGGCGTTGTTGCACAGGATCGAGACCTCGCGGCCCGCCAGCTCCTCCAGTAGCGGGGCCCGCTCGGCCGGATCGGACAGGTCGCAGGCCCGCACCTCGACCGTCACCGGGAACTGGCTCTCCAACCGCTCCTTGAGCTCCTGCAGCACCTCGCCGCGCCGCGCCACGACGATCAGCGAATGCCCGCGGCGGGCCAACTCGGCGGCCAGCGCCATGCCGATCCCGGAGGAGGCGCCGGTGACGACAGCACGATTCGTCGCGGTGGGCAGGGGAAGCGGCATCATGCGTCCTCGGGTCAGGTGGTCAGGGCCGAGGGTGAGCGTACCGGCGAGGGTGGTGAACGGGGGAGTCGGAGACGCCTCCCGGTGCGGCGCCGGCGATCAAGGGCACCGGTCACCGGCGGTGGGAACCGGGACGGCACCACGCCGGCGGAAATGGACCCGCCACCTGCGCTCGCGAGGCCACTGACGAACCGCCAGCCACTAGGTTCTAGGGCGTGAGCAGCACCGGGACACCGCCCCCTCCAGAGACCGCCACCTCGTCGTCGTCGCCCGATCCCCGCCCCGCCACCCGCGGCCAGGTCTTCTCCTGGGCGATCTGGGACTGGGGCTCGGCGGCGTTCAACGCGGTGATCGTGACCTTCGTCTTCTCCGTGTATCTCACCGACTCGGTCGGCGCGGACCTCGACGGCCCGTTCTCGGCCGCGACCTGGCTGTCCATCGCGATCGCGCTGGCCGGGTTGGTGATCGCGGTGACCGCGCCGGTGATGGGCCAACGGGCGGACCGGGGCGGGCGTCGCCGCCGCTCGCTGGCCATCTGGACCTATCTCACGGTGGCGTTGACCGCGCTGATGGTCCTGGTCGACGCGGACGCGCCCTATCCGTGGTTCTTCGTGGGATTGTTGCTGCTCGCGCTGGGGTCCATCACGTTCGAGTTCGCCGAGGTGTCCTACTTCGCCATGCTGCGGCAGGTCTCCACCCCGGCCACCGTGGGGCGGGTGTCGGGCTTCGGGTGGGCGATGGGCTACTTCGGCGGGATCGTGCTGCTGCTCACCGCGTTCCTCGGCTTCATCTCCGGCGACGGCGACGAGCGGGGCCTGCTGGGCATTCCGACCGACGGCGGCCTCAACGTGCGCCTGGTGTGCCTGGTCGCGGCGGTGTGGTTCGCGGTGTTCGCGTTGCCCGTGCTGCGGTCGGTGCCGGAGAACCGGCCCCGGGCGAGGTCTGGCGACGACGACGAGGTGGCCTTCACCGAGTCCTATCGCATCCTCTGGCGGGACCTCAAGGCCCTGTGGCGCCGGGACCCGCGGACCGTGAAGTTCCTCGTGGCCAGCGCCATCTTCCGCGACGGGCTGGCGGGGGTGTTCACCTTCGGGGCGATCCTGGCGGTCACGGTGTACGGGCTCGCGCCGGGGGACGTGCTGATCTTCGGGGTGGCGGCCAACGTGGTGGCGGCGTTGGGCGCGGCGGTGGCGGGGGTCGCGGACGACCTGGCGGGGCCGAAGGCGGTGATCATCGGTTCGCTCGCGGCGATGCTCGGCACCATGACGGTTCTGTTGTTTGTGGACGGCACCGCCATGTTCTGGCTCTTCGGCCTGCTCATGTGCCTGTTCGTGGGCCCGGCGCAGTCGGCGTCGCGGTCCTTCCTCGCCCGCCTCGCGCCGCCCGGCGGTGACGGCCAGATGTTCGGCCTCTACGCCACCACCGGACGCGCGGTGTCGTTCCTCGCCCCCGCGCTGTTCGGTCTGTTCACCTGGGGATTCGGCACCGACCGGGCGGGAATCGCCGGCATCGCGCTGGTCCTGCTGGTGGGTCTGGTCCTGCTGCTGCCTGTGCGCACCCCGACCCGCGCCGAGACGTCGACCACCTGGGCCGGCACCGCCTGATCGCGGCGCCGTCCTGACTGGTCGCGGCACCCTGCCGCCTGGCCTGCCCAGTGCCCCTCTGCCTGGCCTGCCCAGCACCC
>NZ_JAALDW010000024.1:0-6238 GCF_014145055.1 Dietzia sp. DQ11-38-2 | reverse complement strand
TCTGCCGTACTCCCGGACCACGCGGGCCGGCTCATCCGGGCAACGGTGGGCGTCGGCGGCGACCCGCGCCGCGCCTCGCGAGGGCAGCGTGCCGCTGGTCGCGCCACAACGACGGCAGCTCCAGACCGCGCCGTCGGAGGTCTCGTGGACGTAGCAGGTCCGCTCATCCGCCTCGTTCATGTCGCTCCTCGGAGCAGGGCGCCGACCCCGAGCCGGCGCGAATTCGGCCATTATGTCACAAAACTTTCATGTTGACGCCTGCCAGGTTGTCCGGCGCCGCTCCCCCACCCCGGTCCGCGGCCACTCAGGAGATCCGCCCCCATGGGAGACTGTTCCCATGAGGGTCACCGCGAAGTCGGACTACGCGCTGCGTGCGCTCGTCGAGCTCGCGAACGCCCAACGCGCCCACAGTGGCGACGGTCCCCGCGAGAACCCGATCAGCGCCGAGGAACTGGGCCGGCTCCAGGACATCCCGCACGGCTTCCTGCAATCGATCCTGTCGGACCTGCGCCGGGCCGGCATCGTGGCCAGCCGACGGGGCAAGACCGGTGGCTGGACACTCGCTCAGGACGCGGGCTCCGTCACTGTCGCCGATGTCCTCCGCGCGGTCGACGGCCCGCTCGTCAGCGTGTATGACGTGCGGCCCGAGGCGGTCGATTACAACGAGCGGGCCGCGGTCCTCCAGCACGTGTGGATCGCGTCGAGGGCGTCCCTGCGGCGGGTCATGGACGCAGTGACACTGTCCGACCTCGCCGAGGGCCGGCTACCGGGCGAGGTCCACGCCCTCACCCTGGACGAGGACGCCTGGGAGCCCCGGTGAGCGGCGGACCCCGCCGCCACTGACCCGCCGACCCGCCGTGGTGGCCAACCCCAGGCCCTGATGCTAAAGTCTACTGAACTACTCTGTTTAATGCCCTAGTGGGCCGCGGCCGGACGAGGCCTCGCCCGCTACGTGGTTCCGAGAACCCCCCACTCGACCGACGCCGGAGGATCCCCCTCGTGCCCACCCTGATCATCCTCGGCTTCGCCGGACTGCTCGCCCAGCTGGTCGACGGCTCGCTCGGCATGGGATACGGCGTCACCTCGACGACCATCCTCGTGGCCGCCGGGATCGCGCCCGCGGCCGCGTCGGCAGCCGTGCACTTCGCCCAGATCGGCACCACCCTCGCGTCCGGCGTCTCCCACCACAAGTTCGGGAACGTGGACTGGCGCATCGTCGCGATCCTCGCGGGCCCGGGCGCGGTGGGCGCCTTCATCGGCGCGACGGCCCTGGCGTCGTTGTCCAGCGCGACCGCCAAGCCCATCGTCGCTTCGCTCCTGCTCGCACTGGGTTTCTACGTCCTCTACCGCTTCCTGCGACTGGGAGGCAGGCGGCCCCAGTTCTCCGGCCAGATCTCGGCGCGCTTCCTGGTGCCACTGGGCTTCGTCGGCGGAACACTCGACGCGTTCGGAGGCGGCGGGTGGGGCCCGGTGGGGACCACCACTCTGCTCTCCTCGGGCCGGGTGGAACCGCGCAAGGTGGTCGGCTCGATCAGCGCCTCCGAGTTCGTGGTGGCGGTGAGCGCGTCCATCGGCTTCCTCTTCGGTCTCGGCGCCGCGGGCATCAACTGGGCGTTCGCCGTCGCGCTGCTCGTCGGTGGCGTGACCGCCGCTCCGTTCGCGGCCTGGATGGTCCGGCACATGTCCGCCCGCGTCCTGGGCACGGCCGCGGGCGGTCTCATCATCATCACCAACACCTTCACCCTGCTGAGCGCTGCCGACGCCCCGGCGATCGTGATCGGGCCCGTGCTCGGGACGCTGGTCCTGGTGTGGATCGCGCTCGTGGTCCACGCGGTGCGTGCCGTCCGCCGTGAGCGGACTCCCGATCCGGAACTCGTCACCACCTCCTGACCGCCCCTCCGCCCGATCCGCGCGCCAAGCTCCATCCGCGCGCCAACCCCCATCCGCGCGCCATTACTGCATTCGCACGCGGAATATCGTGAGTGGATGCAGTACTCACGCGCGGATGCGGCGGGATCGGCACGCGGGTGGGCCCGGCGCGCCGTGTACGTGAGTCAGGCGAGGGTCAGGCGCGCACGCGGTCCTGCGCCGCCCGCTCGCCGAGATGCACCGAGTATCTGCGCACCAGCGCCCGCCATACGAGTGGCCCGCCCGTCACCAGCACCAGGGCGATCACACCGATCAGTGGCGGCGACGCCCCGAGCATCGCCGAGGCGGTGACCGCCAACACGATGGTGATGCCCCGCCGGATCAGACCCTGCGGCACCCGGCCGGCGACCCGGGAGCCGAAGAACGTCCCGATCGCCCCGCCGATCAGCAGCGGCACCAGCAGGGTCCAGTCGACGCCGGTCACCATCACGTGCCCGATGGCCGCCGCGATCACCAGCGGGACCGCCTGCACGAGGTCGGTGCCCACCAGCCGCAGCGCGGCCAGGGTCGGGTACAGCAGCATGATGCACATCATGATGACCGTGCCGGAGCCCACCGAGGTGATGCCCACCATCAGCCCGCCGACCACTCCGACCAGCAGGGTGACGAGCGGTCTGACCGGTGGGTTCGGGTCGCTGCCCGTACGGATCTTGCCGGCCATCTCGAAGAACGCCCGCAGGAAGTAGGCGGAGGAGGCCACGATGAGCGTCCCGCCGATGGCCTTCTTCAGCAGCCCCTGGACGTCGTCGGCTCCCACCGCGTGCACCAGCCAGGCCCCCAGGTACGCGGTCGGAACCGAGCCCAGGATCAGCCAGAACGCGATCTTCAGGTTGGGTTTGCCGTGCTTCCAGTGCACTCCGGCCCCGACCACCTTGTTCACCGCGTTGACCACCAGATCGTTGGCCACGGCGGCGGTGGGAGGGATCCCCACGAGGATGAGCGCGGGCGTCATCAACGCCCCGCCGCCCATCCCCGTCAGACCTATGACCACGCCGATCACCGCGCTGACGACCAGCAGCCCCAGTGAGTCGTAGGACCAGAGCGCCTCGGGCACCCGCTCAGACGCCCAGGATCGAGCTGACGATCCGCTGCGCCACCTCTTCCGCGGTGCCGTCCTCCGGACGGATGTGTAGGTCGGGGGTCAGCGGCGGCTCGTACGGCGCGGAGACGCCGGTGAACTCCGGGATCTCGCCGGCCCGCGCCTTGGCGTACAGCCCCTTGGGGTCGCGCGCCTCGCACTCGGCCAACGGCGTGTCCACGAACACCTCGGTGAAGGGCAGGTCGGCCGCGGAGTGGACGCCGCGCGCTTTGTCGCGGTCGGCGCGCATCGGGGAGATGAGGGAACAGATGACGACGACGCCGGCATCGGCGAACAGTGCCGCCACCTCCGCGGTGCGACGGATGTTCTCCGCCCGGTCCTCGGCCGAGAACCCGAGGTCGGCGTTGAGGCCGTGCCTCAGGTTGTCCCCGTCGAGGATGTAGGCGGGGTGGCCGGACTCGATGAGTAACCGCTCCACCTCGGAGGCGATCGTGGACTTGCCCGAACCCGACAGGCCGGTGAGCCACAGGGTGCGGCCCTGCCCGCGGTCGCCGCGCTGGACGGCACCGGCGTGCCAGACCACGTTGGACCCGGTGGTGGCGGGCCCGATGATCATGCCCGCGCCCACGGTGTTGCCGGAGAGCTCGTCCACGAGGATGAACGCCCCGGTGTCCCGGTTGCGGCGGTAGGGGTCGTACATCAACGGCGTCTGCGTGCGCAGGCCGATGCGACCGATCTCGTTGAGCCCCAGCTCGGTGGAGTCGGGGTCGCGGTGCAGGGTGTTGACGTCGAGCCGGTACTCCAGGCCCGTGACGATCGCCTTGGTGTCGCGGGTGGTGTGCTTGACGACGTACCGCTTGTTGGGCGTGAGGGTCGAGTCGTCGGCGAACCAGCAGACCATCGCCTCGAGCTCGGTGCCCTGGTGCGGCCGGTTGCCGGGCCGGGCGATCATCTCACCGCGGACGATGTCGATCTCGTCGTTGAGCGCGATGGTCACCGCGGCCGGCGCCGCCGCCTCGTCGAGCTCGGCTCCGCCCGGGCCCCAGATGGCCTTGATGGTCGACTGCCGACCGGACGGCATGACCACCACCTCGTCGTCGACCTTCATGATCCCCCCGGCGACGGTGCCGGCGAAGGACCGGTGGTCCAGTCCGTCGGCGCGCTGGGGGCGGATCACGTACTGCACGGGGAACCGGACGTCGGTGAGGTTGCGGTCCGACGCGATGTGCACGTTCTCCAGGTGGTCGAGCAGTGCCGGGCCCGTGTACCAGGGCATGGCCTCGGACCTGTCGACCACGTTGTCACCCTTGAGGGCGGACAGCGGGACGAACGTCACGTCGTGGACCTCGAGCTTGGCCGCGAAGTCGGTGAACTCGGTGCGGATGGCCTCGAACGTGGCCTCGTCGTAGTCGACCAGATCCATCTTGTTGACGGCCACGACCAGGCGGGGGATGCCCAGGAGCGCGGACAGGAACGCGTGCCGGCGGGTCTGCTCGAGCACCCCCTTGCGGGCGTCGACGAGGATGATCGCCACGTCGGCCGTCGAGGCACCGGTGACCATGTTGCGCGTGTACTGCACGTGGCCCGGGGTGTCGGCGATGATGAACTTGCGACGCGGACTCGAGAAGTAGCGATAGGCCACGTCGATGGTGATGCCCTGCTCGCGCTCGGACCGCAGCCCGTCGGTGAGCAGCGCGAGGTCGGTGTACTCGTCGCCGCGCTTGGCGGAGGTGGCCTCGATCGAGGCCAGCTGGTCCTCGAAGATGCCCTTGGAGTCGAAGAGCAGGCGCCCGATGAGGGTCGACTTACCGTCGTCGACCGACCCCGCGGTGGCGATGCGTAGCAGCTGGGCGTGCTCGGACATCGTGCTCAACTGCTCCGCGGTGAGGGTCGACGCGGTGCTGAGGGACGGGGCGCCGGCGGAGGACGCGGTGGTGGCGGAACTCATCAGAAGTAGCCTTCCTTCTTGCGGTCTTCCATGCCGGCCTCGGAGATCCGGTCGTCGGCACGGGTGGCGCCGCGCTCGGTGACGCGGGTGCCCGCGACCTCGGCCACGACGGCGGCGTTGTCGGCGGCGTCGGACTCCACGCAGCCGGTGCAGGTGGCGTCCCCGACGGTGCGGAAACGGACCAGCTCGGTGCGCGCCTCCTCGCCCGGGAGGGTCTCGAGGAAGCGGGTCTTGGCCAGCAGCATGCCGTCGCGCTCGATCACCTCGCGCTGGTGCGCGTAGTAGATGGGCGGCAGCGCGATGTCCTCGCGCTCGATGTACTGCCAGATGTCCAGCTCGGTCCAGTTGGACAGCGGGAACACCCGGATGTGCTCGCCCTTGCGGTGATTACCGTTGTAGAGCTTCCACAGCTCGGGGCGCTGCGCGCGCGGGTCCCAGGCTCCGAACGCGTCGCGGAAGGAGAAGACGCGCTCCTTGGCCCGGGCCTTCTCCTCGTCGCGACGGGCGCCCCCGAAGACCGCGTCGAAGCGGTTCTCCTGGATGCCGCGCAACAGCGCGGCCGTCTGGAGGCGGTTACGGCTGGTGCCGACGCCGGTCTCCTCGACCACGCGGCCGGCGTCGATGTCGTCCTGGACGTAGGACACGAGCAGTTGGACGCCGGTCTGGTCGACCACCCTGTCGCGGTACTCGATGACCTCGTCGAAGTTGTGCCCGGTGTCGACGTGCATGAGCGGGAACGGCATGGGCGCGGGCCAGAAGGCCTTGCGCGCAAGGTGGAACATCACCACGGAGTCCTTGCCACCCGAGAACAGCATCCCCGGGCGTTCGAACTGCGCGGCTACCTCGCGGAAGATGTGGACGGACTCGGCCTCGAGTGCGTCGAGGTGCGAGAGCGTCACCGCCGTCCTCGCTGTCATGCGACCTCCAATGTCGTGGGCTGGCCCGGTCCGACCGGACGACAGACCGCAGACAGGTCTGTCTGCGGTCTGGTTCGGGGTCCATCGTGCGCCCCGAAGGCCGCGATTTTCATCTCGGCGAGCGAAACAGTGCGCACATCGCCGACATGTCGACATACGATGTCGACTATGCGCCATGAGCCCACGCATCGCGTCCTCGCCGTGATCGAGGCACTGTCACGCGAGGGCCCACCGCTGCCCCTCGCGGAGATCGCCCGGATCACCGGGGCCAGCCGCTCCACCCTCCACGCCGTGCTGGCGGAGATGCAGGACGCACGGTGGGCCGAGAAGTGGGAGGGCGGGTGGCGCGCCGGGCCCACAATGCGCACGATCGCCGCATCCCTGTCCGCCGAGGTCGACCTGGCC
>NZ_JAALDW010000242.1:0-5472 GCF_014145055.1 Dietzia sp. DQ11-38-2 | reverse complement strand
CGTGTCCAGAGCCTCCGGCACGGCGCGCAGCGCCCCGAACGCCGCCGAGCTCGTCGTCGTCATCATCGGAACACCCCGCCTTCGTCGCCTCCCCATAGTCGAACGCACGTTCGATTCTACACCTGGGTCCCTATTCGCGCACGTGTTCGATCTGATCGAACCGCCCTGCCGCTGCTCCGCGCTACACTCGCCGCATGAACGAACCGCCCGTCTCGCCCGTCGACCGCGCCTTCGACGTGCTACGGGTGACGGCCGCGGGCGCCGGCCTGACGCTGAGCGAGATCTCCCGAGAGGCCGGCCTGGCCAAGTCCACGACCCTCCGACTCCTCACCGCGCTCGAACGGAACGACGCGGTGACCCGGATCGGGCAGCGCTACCGGTTGGGACCGCTGGTGCACGAGCTGGACCCGATCCCCTCCTCCCCGGCGTACGAACGAACCCGCCGGGTCCTGACCCCGTTCCTCGCGCACCTCTTCGAGGCGACTCGGGCGACGGTGCACCTGGCCACGCTGCACGGCGACGAGGTGGTGTACCTCAACAAGCTGCACGGTCCGCGACCGATCCCGTCCCCGTCCCGCATCGGCGGAGGGCTTCCGGCCTATTGCACCGGCGTGGGCAAAGCGATGCTGGCGTTCGATGACGCGGCCGCCGAGCGGGTCGCCCGGGGCCCGCTGGTCGCATGGACCGACACCACCCTCACCTCGCCGGATGCGCTCGCGGTGGAGTTGGCAACGATCCGGCGCCGCCGGCGGGCGGTGGATCGCGCCGAACTCACGCCCGGCCTCTACTGTGTGGCCGCACCGGTGTTCGACGACGACGACGGCGGCGCCAGCGGCGCCCGTGCGGTGGCCGCGCTGTCCGCGAGCGCGGCAGACAGATCGGCACTCGCGCGACTGGAACCGTTGGTGACCAGGGTCGCAGCCGCCGCCAGCCACGCGATGTCGACGGCCGAGAACGAGTAACGTGTCCGCAGCTTCAGCTGAACTCCATGGTGACCTCGCCCAGACCCGCGAACTCGGCACGGAAGGAATCGCCCGGAGCGGCGTCCATCGCCCGGATCGCGGTGCCGGGCAGGATCACGTCGCCCTTGCGCAGGCGCACACCGAACTTGGCGACCGTCGAGGCCAGCCACCCCACCGAGTTGAGCGGGTTACCCAGCACCGCGTCGGAGCGACCGGAGGCGAGGAACTCACCGTTCTTGTAGAGGGTCGCATCGATCGCTGCGACGTCGAGGTCCGCCAGCCTCACCCGCTGTGAACCGACGACGTACCCACACGACGAGGCGTTGTCCGCGATCGTGTCGGGCAGGCTGATCTTCCAGTCGCGGATGCGGGAGTCGATCAGCTCGATCGACGGCACGACCCACTCGATCGCGGCAGCGGCCTCCTCCTGTGAGCACCCCTCCGGAGGGATGTCGGCACCGAGGATGAACCCCACCTCGACCTCCACGCGCGGGAAGCAGAACCGCGCGGCCTCGACCGGCTCGCCTTCCGGATACTCCATCGTGTCGAGCAGATGGCCGTAGTCCGGTTCGTCGACTCCCATCATCTCCTGCATGGCCTTGGAGGCCAGACCCACCTTGTGGCCGGTGACGACCGCGCCGGCCTCCAGCTTTCGACGGATGTTGACGAGTTGGATCTCGAAGGCGTCGTCCGGGGTCATCCCGGGATGGTCGGCGGTGAGCGGCGCGATGGGCGCCACGTCGGCCTCGGCATCCCAGAGTCGCTGTGCGAGTGTGGCGCGGGTCTCCTCGGTGAGCATGACGGGGATGCTACCTCGATCGTCTGGCGCTCGAGCCCCCGGTTCTATAACGTGTTCTACATGGCAGACCAGGAGTTCGACGTCGTCGTCGTCGGTAGCGGTGGAGCAGGCATGACGGCCGCCCTCGCAGCAGCGAAGAAGGGCCTCAGCGTGGTCCTCGTGGAGAAGGCGCCTCACTACGGTGGCTCCACCGCCCGGTCCGGAGGCGGCGTGTGGATCCCGGGGAACTCCGTCCTCAGGCGGGACGGGGTCCAGGACACCCCGGAGGCCGCCCGCACCTACCTGCGCTCGATCATCGGCGACGTCGTGGCCCCGGAGAGGATCGACGCGTACGTCGACCGCGGCCCCGAGGTCCTCGACTTCGTCCTCGCCCACTCCCCCCTCGAGCTGGAGTGGGTGGTGGACTACTCCGACTACTACCCCGAGGCGCCGGGCGGACGACTCGGTGGCAGGTCCGTCGAACCCAGGCCGTTCGACCTCCGCCGGCTGGGCTCCGAGGCGTCGAGGCTCGAGCCCCCCTACGCCAAGGCCCCGGCGAACATGGTGGTCAAGCAGTCCGACTACCGCTGGCTCAACCTGCTCCAACGCCCCACCACCAAGGGCTTCCGACGCTCCGTCCGCGTGACGATGCGCATGCTGGTGGCCAAGGCCCGCGGCGCCAACATGGTGGGCATGGGCCGCGCCCTCATCGGCGCCCTGCGCAAGGGCCTCCTCGACGCCGGCGTCCCGGTGTGGCTCAACACCCCGATGACCGGACTGGTCACCGAGGGCAGTGGCCTGGAGGAGCGGGTCGTGGGCATCACCGTGACCCGCGGCGGGGAGGAGCAGACCCTCCGCGCCCGTCGGGGCGTGATCATCGGCTCGGGAGGGTTCGAGCACAATCAGGAGATGCGGGACAAGTACCAGCGTCAGCCCATCCCCACCTCCTGGACGGTCGGCGCCGCCGGCAACACCGGCGAGGGCATCGAGTTCATGGAGAAGGTGGGTGCGGAGCTGGCCCTCATGGAGGACGCCTGGTGGGGTCCCACGATCCTGCTCCCCCGCGGCCCGTGGTTCGCGCTCGCCGAGCGGTCCCTGCCCTGCTCGTTCCTCGTCAACTCACGCGGCGAGCGGTTCATGAACGAGTCGCTGCCGTACGTCGAGGCCGGCCACCGGATGTACGGCGGCGAGTACGGTCAGGCCCCGGCCGGCCAGGAGGGGGCCGAGGGCGAGAACGTCCCGGCCTGGCTCATCTTCGACCAGGAGTACAAGAACCGGTACCTCTTCGCCGGACTACAGGCGAAACAACCGCTGCCGAAGAAGTGGCTCGAGACGGAGAACTTCCACAAAGCGGACACCCTCGCCGAACTGGCCGGCCTGATCGGGGTCCCGGCCGACGCCCTGGAACGGACGGCCACGCGGTTCAACGGCTTCGCCGAGAAGGGCGTCGACGAGGACTTCCAGCGCGGGGTCTCGGGGTACGACCACTACTACGGCGACCCCACCAACAAGCCCAACCCGAGCCTCGGGCCCGTCCGCAAGGCCCCGTTCTTCGCCGTCAAGATGGTGCCCGGGGACCTCGGGACCAAGGGCGGCGCGACCACCGACGTCCACGGCCGGGTGCTCCGGTCGGACGGCTCCGTGATCGAGGGGCTCTACGCGGCCGGAAACGCGTCGTCGCCGGTCATGGGGCACACCTACGCCGGGCCCGGGGCGACCATCGGTCCCGCGATGGTGTTCGGATACCTCGCGGTCGAGCACATTCTGGCCGGCGCCACAGCCGACTCCACCGCCGCCGCCCCCACCACCATCGACAAGACGGGAGTCTGACCGTGCCGATCGACCTCTCGACGGCCCTGGGAGCCGAACTCCCCTCGCAGGAGTTCTCCTGGACCGCCTCCGACGTGGCGCTGTACGCGCTCGGAGTCGGTGCCGCTGGTGACCCCATGGACACGGCCGGGCTGCGGTACGTGGACGACTCGAACCCGAAGGTGCTGCCGTCGTTCGCCACCGTCGCGGCCACGATGAACGTCACCGAGGCGCCGAGGGTGTCGTTCCCCGGGGTGGAGATCGACCTGGCGAAGGTCGTCCACGGAAGCCAAGCGGTCCGCCTGCACCGGCCCATCCCCGCTGCCGGCACCGCCGTCACCACGACCAGGATCGCCGAGATCCAGGACAAGGGCTCGGCGGCCGTGATCATCCAGGAGTCCGAGACCGTCTCCGCCGACGGTGAGAAGCTGTGGACCTCGCGGTCCGGGATCTTCGCGCGCGGGGAGGGCGGATTCGGCGGCGAGCGAGGAACCTCGGAGAAGGTCGAGTACCCCGAGCGGGAGGCCGACCACACCATCGAGGTCGCGAGCCTGCCCCAGCAGGCGCTGCTCTACCGCCTCTGCGGCGACCGCAACCCGCTGCACTCGGATCCGGCGTTCGCCGAGGCGGCCGGGTTCCCGAGGCCGATCCTCCACGGCCTGTGCTCCTACGGGATGGTGTTGCGTGCTGTCGTGGACCACGTCCTGAAGGGGGACGTCGAGCGGGTCAGCGGCTACGGCGTGACGTTCGGCGGCATCTTCTTCCCGGGCGAGACCATGCGCATCCGGGTGTGGGAGGACGCCTCGCGCCTGCTCGTCGCGGCCACGGTGGCCGATCGCGACGACGCGCCGGTCCTCAAGAACGTGGTGGTCGACCTCGCCTGACCACGACCCGGTCAGCAGAGATCGCGGAACCGCTCCACCAACCGGATCCGACCGGGGGCGTCCATCGCCATCGGGACGACCGTGAGGGTCGTGGCCCCGGCCTCACGGAACGCCCCGACCCGCTCGGCCACGTACGACTCGGGGCCGATCAGTGAGACCGACCGGACCAGCTCGTCCGGCACCGCCGCCGCGGCCTCGTCCTTCTTGCCGTCCAGGTACAGGTCCTGGATGCGGGCGGCCTCGGCCTCGTAGCCGTAGCGGCACGCGAGTTCGTTGTAGAAGTTCTTGCCCCGGGCGCCCATCCCACCGATGTAGAGGGCCAGGTGCGGCCGCACGAAATCGAGGTAACCCGGCACCTCGCTCTCCTCGCAGATCGCCAGCGGGGGCCCGGCGTAGACCTCGAGGTCACCGAGCGAGGGATCACGCTTCGCACGTCCCTTGGCCAGCGGGTCACCCCACGCGAGGTGTGCCTTCTCGGGGTGGAAGAACAGCGGCTGCCACCCGTCGGCGATCTCGGCGGCCAGCTCGACGTTCTTCGGTCCGAGCGCCGCCAGCACGATCGGGATGGACTCCCGCACCGGGTGGTTGATGAGCTTGAGCGGCTTGCCCAGGCCGGTGCCCTGGTCTGCGGGCAGCGGGATCTGGTACTTGGCCCCGTCGTGCACGACCTTCTCCCGGCGCCACACCTTGCGGCAGATCTCGATGACCTCGCGCGTCCGGGCGAGCGGGGCGTCGTAACGCACGCCGTGGAATCCCTCGACGACCTGCGGACCCGAGGCACCGAGGCCCAGGGTGAAGCGGCCGTCGGAGACGAAGTCCAGGCCGGCGGCGGTCATGGCGGTCAGGGTGGGCGTGCGCGTGTAGATCTGCAGGATTCCCGAGGCCAGTTCCATGGTCGAGGTCTTGGCCGCGAGGTAGCCGAGCTGGCTCACCGCGTCGAACGAGTAGGCCTCGGGCACGAACGCGATGTCCAGCCCCGCCCGCTCGAGGTCGGCGGCCTCCGCGGCCGTCTCGGCGAACCCGCCGCTGTAGTTGAGAG
>NZ_JAALDW010000241.1:2508-5450 GCF_014145055.1 Dietzia sp. DQ11-38-2 | reverse complement strand
CGGATCGGCTCGCGACCGACCCGCGTCGAGCGGTTCACCTACCTCTTCCACGTGGACCTCGTCGGGCACATCGACGATCCCGTGGTGGCCGAGGCGCTGGCGGCACTGCACCACCGGACCGCCGACCTGCGCTTCCTCGGATCGTGGCCGGTGGCGGACGGGGTCGGAGCCGGTGCCGCGCCCCCGGATCGATCCGAGGCGATCCACTGGATCGACGGTCTCCGGCACGGGGTCGACGAACCAGGGGCCGGCGGACGAGGCACTCATCGGCAGGAGGGCCTCGACCCGTGAGCGCGCGACTACATCTGGTCCGGCACGGTCAGACCCCGTCGAACGTCGCCGGCGCCCTGGACACGGCGCTTCCCGGCGCCCCCCTCACCGACCTCGGGCGGGACCAGGCACGGACGGTCGGGGCGGAGTTCGCCGCGTCGGACATCGCACCGAGGGTGATCCTCAGCTCCGAGGCGGCGCGTGCCCGCGAGACCGCCGGACTGATAGCCGAGGCGACGGGTCTGCCCACGCAGGCCGTGCCGGGAATGTACGAGGTACAGGCCGGGCAGTTCGAGATGCGGACCGGGAGCGAGGCGCTGCTGGCGTACAACCGGCTCGTGCGCGACTGGCTGGAGGACGGCGTCCTCACCTCGAGCCTGCCGGGGGGCGAGAGCGCGTTGGCCGTGCAGGAGCGCGCGATGCCGGTGGTGTCCGAGCTGCGGGAGAGTCACCTGGACAACGGGACCGACGTGGTCCTGGTGGTCCACGGCACCCTCATGCGGATGATCGCCGTGTTCGCCGGCGCCGTCCCCTCACAGTGGGCGTTGGTCAACCGGATCCCCAACTGCGGGGTCATCGAATTGGCGCCGGACGGCGGCGGGTGGTCCTGCGAGCGGTGGGGCGATCACCTGGGCCGCCCGCCGTTCTGACGGACGCGCGGGCGGTGGGTGACCCGACGGGGGAGCCCGGTCAGCCCCAGCCCAGGGCGTGGAGAGTGTGCTCCTCGATCCCGAAGTGGTGGGCGATCTCGTGGATGACCGTCACCGCCACCTCGTGGACCAACTGCTCCTCGGTGGAGCAGAAGTCGCACAGCGCGCCCCGGTAGATCGTGATGGTGTCGGGGAGGAAACCCGAGTAGGTGGTGTCGCGCTCGGTCAGCGCCACCCCCTCGTACAGTCCCAGGAGCCCCGGCTCGTCCGGGTGGCGGTCGGCGATGAGCACCACCACGTTGTCCATCGCGGAGAACAGCGCGTCCGGTACGGAATCGAGCGCGTCGTCGACCAGCGCCTCGAAGCGGGACTCGGTCACGACGATGCTCACGGCGTGCCCCCGGGGATCGGGACGGACACGGTCCCCGGATCGGCGTCTGTCGGAGTCCCGGGAGTCCCCTGACCGACGCCGGGTGGCGGCACCTCGGTGGTGGTGGGGGGCACCGGGGTGGAACCGTCGATCAGGACGCCCTGCCGGGCGGAGCCGCGCAGCACCGCGAACGGCCCGGGATCGGCGGCCCGCATCAACCCGCAGTTGACGGTGCGGCTCCCCGTGGCCCACGAGATCTGCGAGATCGGATTGACCAGCGTGGAGATGAGGGTGGTCTGGCGCAGGGCCTCCCCGTCGCCGAGGTATGCGACCCCGGCCGCGAGGCAGGCGTCCGCGGTGAGCTCGGACTGCACCCTCGGCTCGGGCGGGTTCGGTTCCTCCGGGAAGAGGCCCGAGACGTCGACATCGGAGACCACTTCGATGGAGTGGTCCTCCGAACACGGCACGGGCGCACCGGGCAAACCCTCGTCGGTGAATCCGAGGCAGGTGCCCGGGTCCCACCGCCGGTGCTGGTCCGCCTCCGCGAACACCCCTGTCGAGGTGGTCGAGCGCCCGTCGAGCTCAGCGGCGGCGACCCCGCACAACACCGAGTGGTCGCCCTTGTCCCACCCCTCCTCGGACGGCGGCACGACCAACCCGGTGAACCGGCCCGCCGGGTCGACCTCCCGGCCGCCCGCGTAGCGGGTGATCATCGGTAGACACCGATCGCTGCCGATCGGGGCCAGCCTCGTGGTGTCCGGCAACGGGGTGTTCTCACCGAACCCGGGTACCCCGGAGAGGTCGATCCGGCCGGCGACCTCGAAGCGGTGGGGCTCCTCGCAGTCGACGGTGGTGAACGCCGTGACGCGGTCGGAGGCGTCGACCTGCCATGTCAGGCACGTTCCCGGGGCCGCGTCGGCGTAGGCGGGCCCGGACAGGGTCCTCGGGTCGACCTGCGGGACGATCGCCGCGATCCGTTCCGCCGTCGCGGAGTTGGGATCCCCCATCGCCGAGGCCATGAGGCCACCGGTGATCGCCCCACCGGACAGGATCGCGACGAGTGAGGCCATGACCGCACCCCGGGTCCGGAGCAGTGGCCGGCCCGGGTGTGGTGATCGCGAGGAAGTGATCATCACGTCCATGATGCCGCAACTTCGTCGCCCCGATAGGATTCAGGGCATGAGCGGACAGAACCGAGACGAGGCCGGCGGGCCGGACAGCGGAACCCGCGCGCCGCGCGAGGGGGTCGACCCCGAGGTCCTCGAGTTCGCACAGATGCTCTTCCAGCTCGCCCGGGACGGGGAGACCGAGCGGTTGGCCGCCTACGTCGACGCGGGGGTGAGCCCGGACCTCACGAACGAACGCGGTGACGCGCTACTCATGCTGGCCGCCTACAACGGGCACCCCGACACCGTCCGGGCCCTGCTCGCCCGCGGCGCGGAAGTCGACCGCGCGAACGACCGTGGTCAGACCCCGCTCGCGGGCGCGGTGTTCAAGGGGTACGGCGAGGTGGTGCGCGTGTTGTTCGAGGGCGGGGCGGATCCCCACGGCGGCACCCCCACGGCGGTCGACACCGCCCGGATGTTCGAGAAGGATGCCTTCCTCGAGCTGTTCGGGGTCTGACCCGACCCGTCGGCGCCGCCGGGTGGTGG
>NZ_JAALDW010000241.1:0-2478 GCF_014145055.1 Dietzia sp. DQ11-38-2 | reverse complement strand
TCAGCCGATCCGGGTGGGCAGACCGGGCCGCTAGGCTGGTCGCCGTGATCGATCTCAAGCTCCTTCGCGAGAACCCCGACCTCGTCCGCGATTCCCAGCGCACCCGTGGCGAGGACCCCGCGCTGGTCGACCGACTCCTGGCGGCCGACGAGGCCCGGCGGGCGTCGATCTCCGCGGCGGACGGGGCGCGCGCCGAGCAGAAGGCGCACGGGAAGAAGGTCGGGCAGGCCTCCCCGGAGGACCGCCCGGCCTTGCTGGAGGCGGCGGGGGCGCTCAAGCAGGCGGTCAAGGACGCCGAGGAGGCGGAGAGGTCCGCTGCGGCCGAGGTCGACCGGATCCAGCGGATGCTCTCCAACGTGGTGGAGGAGGGCACGCCCGCCGGCGGCGAGGACGACTTCGTGGAGATCGAGCGGATCGGGCAGATCCCCGCCTTCGACTTCGAGCCGAAGGACCACCTCGAGCTCGGCGAGAGCCTCGGCCTGCTGGACATGGAACGCGGCGCCAAGGTGTCGGGTGCGCGCTTCTACTTCCTGACCGGGTACGGCGCTCTCCTGCAGTTGGGCATGCTGCAGCTGGCGGCGCAGAAGGCCACCGCCAACGGCTTCACGCTGATGATCCCTCCGGTCCTGGTGCGCCCGGAGATCATGCAGGGCACCGGATTCCTCGGCGCGCACGCCGACGAGGTCTACCGGCTCGAGGCCGACGACCTCTATCTGGTGGGTACCTCGGAGGTCGCACTCGCCGGCTACCACCAGGGCGAGATCCTGGACCTGGCGGACGGTCCCAAGCGCTACGTCGGCTGGTCCTCCTGCTTCCGGCGCGAGGCCGGCAGCCACGGCAAGGACACCCGCGGCATCATCCGCGTGCACCAGTTCGACAAGGTCGAGATGTTCTCCTGGTGCACCCCGGAGGAGGCGCATGAGGAGCACCTGCGGTTGCTGGCGTTCGAGAAGGAGATGCTGCAGGCCATGGGTCTGCCGTTCCGGGTGATCGACATCGCCGGCGGGGATCTCGGATCGTCTGCCGCCCGGAAGTACGACTGTGAGGCGTGGGTGCCGACCCAGGGTGCCTACCGGGAGCTCACGTCCACGTCCAACTGCACGACCTTCCAGGCCCGCCGGCTGGGAGTGCGCTACCGGGACGCCAGCGGCAAGCCGCAGACGGCCGCCACGCTCAACGGCACGCTGGCCACCACGCGGTGGCTCGTGGCGATCCTCGAGAACCACCAGCAGGCGGACGGCTCCGTCGTGGTGCCCGAGGCGCTGCGTCCCTTCGTCGGCCGGGACGTGCTCGAGCCCCGGTAGGCGTCGCTGGCGGGCGCCGCGGCCACACGCCGCCTCAGCGGTAAGTCAGGGGCGGAAGAGCATCATGACGCCGCTCGCACTGGCGCAGGTCCGACCGTCGGTGTCGAGGACCTTGGCCTGCACGACACACGTCGATCGACCCACGTGTTCGACCTCGGCGTGGATGGTCGCCGGGGTCTTCTCCAGCCGGAGCGCCCGGATGTACCGGACCGTCAGGTCGAGCGTGCTGTAGCCCACGCCCTCGTAGACGGCCGTCGCGGTGGCGTACCCGAGGGCGGAGTCGACCCATCCCGAGACGATTCCGCCGTGCACCGTTCCCCCGTTGTTCAGGGCCCATTCCCCGGGGGTCGCGGTCAGGGTGACCACGCGTTCGGCGACCGACGAGAGCGCCAGGCCGAGAGTGTGCGAGCCGGGGGAGAGGTGGTGCTCGCCGTCGACGATCCTCTGCAGCACCTCCAGTCCCGCGTGGGGGCTGCGGTCGGCCGCGCCGGGAAGCGGCGGCCAGGAGTAGTGGCGACTGTGCGCCGCCGTGTCGACCCGGTCGAAGGGCGCGTCGCGGGCCTCGTCGTCATCCACGGCGTCGAACCTACCGGCAGCCGGTCACGCCGTTGTGGACGGGCCGCTACGCTGGGGTCCGTGGAGCTGCTCTATACGGGGATCATCGGGTTCGCCCGGGCACTGTTCAAGGTCCAGGGTCTGGACATCACGATGCGCGGAGAGCGCAACTTCCCCGAGGTCGGCGGGGCCGTGGTGGTGATGAACCACACCGGATACCTCGACTTCGTCTACGGCGGCATCCCGGCGCGCGTGCACAAGCGGTTCATCCGCTACATGGCCAAGGTCGAGGTGTTCGACCACTCGGTGTCCGGCCCGATCATGCGGGAGCTCAAGCACATCCCGGTGGACCGCGCGGCCGGAAAGGCCTCGTTCGACGAGGCGGTGGAACGGCTCCGGGCCGGCGAGCTCGTGGGGGTCTTCCCCGAGGCCACCATCAGCCGCAGCTTCGAGGTCAAGGGCTTCAAGTCGGGTGCGGTCCGGATGGCACTCGCCGCCGACGTGCCCATCATCACCGTGACCCTGTGGGGGTCGCAGCGGGTGTGGACCAAGGGTCTGCCCAAGAAGCTCCTGCGTCCGAAGGTGCCGATCATGATGGAGGTCGGCGAGCCGATGACGG
>NZ_JAALDW010000240.1:11609-20750 GCF_014145055.1 Dietzia sp. DQ11-38-2 | reverse complement strand
TTGGGCTGCCGCGACCGGGACGAGGCCGGCCGGCAGGGCGATGCCCTCTGGGAGATCGACGGTGACCTGTGCGGGCACACCGGGCAGACGCAGTTCGACGGGTACGTCGACGGTCACCGGTGCGGCGGCCGCGGTCCCGGCGCCTGCGACGGCGGCGCCTGCAGCGAGCAGTCCTGCGGTGGCGACACGGCGCCCGGTCGAGCTGGCCTTGATGCTGTGGGCTCCCACGAGAGTGATTTCCTCTTTCTTCCTGGACACCGACCGGGTTAGCTGACGGGTTCGGACACGGAAGTCTGTCCTACGCCCCGGCCTCTCGGCCGTCGGGCGATTCACCCCAGTGGAACGTGGTTCCCCGGTGCGCCGCGGTGGCGCTTTGGTGGCGACCCCGGCCCCCACCGGTGGGCGGGTGATGACTTCCGAGGTCTCGAAAAGGTTACGAAACCATCTCGCCGAAGTCCAGCCCATCCGCTAGGCGGCCGTTTCAGCACCCACGATCTCCAGGGTCGAGACCAGCCCGAGCGCCATGAGCACCTCGATCGCCGAACGCACCTCGGGCTCGAGAACATACCCGCACGACTCCTCGGATAGTGCATCTACCTGCACTTCCTCGGACAGAATCACGGAGACGACACAGTCCTCGCACCCGCTCGGCCGGGCCGGACACCGCGAGCAGTCCATCGAGAACATGATCTACATCACACTCCGTCCTGGGCGTGTTGCCCATTTGTTACCAGGCCGCGATTTGCGGCTCGGGGCAGACCGTAACGGCCGGGTACGACACCCCACCCCTACGACACCCATCCCCTGTGACGACGGACGGCGGACGGCGGGGTGCGTCGGACGTCCGTGTCGGACCGGATCGTTACCGTGTGCGCCATGCCCTGCCCCCCGACTCGAGAACTGGTCCACACCCCGGGGACCACGGGGGTCCAGGCCGCCTTCGACGAGCTCGAGCCGATGCTCTCCGAGGTGACGTTCGTCGTCGTCGACCTGGAGACCACCGGTACCCGGCCGGGAACGGATGAGATCACCGAGATCGGCGCGGTCCGGGTACGGGGTGGGGAGGTCCGGGCCGAGCTGTCCACCTTCGTCTCCATCACCGGCTCGCTGCCGGCCCACATCAGCAGGCTCACCGGGATCGCGCCCGTCGATCTCGTCGGGGCCCCTGCACTCGGTGAGGTGATGGCGACGTTCCTGGAGTTCTCCCGCGGCGCCGTACTGGTCGCCCACAATGCCCGGTTCGACCTCGGATTCCTCCGCGCGGCCGCCGAGTCGACCGGCCACCCGTGGCCCGATCCCCCGTCGGTGTGCACGCTCACGCTGGCCCGGCGCATCCTCCATCGGGGCGAAACCCGTGGGCACCGCCTCGGCGAACTCGCCTCCCATCTGGGATCCACAGTCGAGCCGAACCACCGGGCGCTCCAGGACGCCCGCGCCACCGTCGACGTCCTTCACGCACTGATCTCCAGGGTCGGTGACTGCGGGGTGTCGACGCTCACCGAGCTCCGTTCCTACGACGGACGCCTCGCCCCCGCGGTCCGGCGCCGGGCCAATCTGACCGAGACGCTCACCACCGGCCCCGGGGTCTACCTGTTCCGGGACGCGTCGGGCGGCGCGCTGTACGTGGGGTCGTCCATATCGGTCCGGCGCCGAGCCCGCTCCTACTACTCCGGAGCTGATCCACGCGGCAGGATGCGGACGATGGTCGGCCTCGCCGAGAGCGTCGAGTCGGTGCCGTGCGCACACCTCCTGGAGGCGTGGACCGTCGAGGAGCGGCTCATCGACTCTCTCCAGCCGCCCTACAACCGGCGGTCCAGGTCTCCGCGCCGAGGGTGGTGGCTCTCCCCTCCCTCGGGACGTGCGATCCGGGGGCACGTCACCCGGACCCCGGAACACCCGTTCGCCCTCGGACCCTTTGGGAGAACCGAGGACGCCAGGGCCGCGTGGCTGGATCTGGCGGAGGCCACCGGTTCGCCACCCGGCGCCGAGGAATGGGAGGCGCTGGTCACCGGCCGGGACTCCACGGCCGTCAGGGCGATGATCGACCGGGTCGACTCGCTCGCCGCGGGTGGAGCCTTCGAGCGCGCGGCCCGGCTGCGAGATCGCGCGGCGGCACTGATCCGGACCCTCACCCGGCACCAGGAGCTCTCCTCCACCGCGGGTCTACGCGAACTGGTCCTGGCCCAACCCGGGCCCGGGCGCACCTGGGCGGTGGCGGTCGTGCGTCACGGGCGCCTCGCCGGTTCGGGAACGGTGCCCGCCGGAGCAGCACCACTGCCCGTGATCGACTCGCTCAGGGCGGGCGCCACGACCGTGCAACCCGGCCCCGGGCCGTTCGCCGGAGCCAGCGCCTCGGACATCCGCAACGTGCACAGGTGGATCGATTCCGGACCCACCCGCATCGTGTCGGTCACGGGGTGCTGGACCCTGCCCGTCGGCGGTGCCCACACACTCGCGGAGTGGGCGGATCGAGCCGAGCAGGCGGCGTCGACGAGCGGTCGAGCGGGTGTCAGGACCGGGCGGCACTGAAGGCCGCCCACCTGTCCAGGAGTCGGGCGGCCTCGCCGTCGTCCACCGCCTTCGCGGCGCGCTCCACCGCCGACCTCATCGCCGGCACGAGGTCCGCACCCCGCTCGAGGCCATCGAACGCCACCAACGCCGCCGCGGAGTTGAGCAGCACCGCGTCCCTGACGGGACCTCTCACGCCCGACAAGAGTTCCCGGGCCACCGCCGCGTTATGTCTCCCGTCGCCCCCGCGCAGTTCCTCGATCGCGCAGGTGGCCATCCCGAAGTCCCCGGGAGAGATCACGTCCTCGTCCACGTGGCCGTCGGTGACACGCAGTACACGCGTCGGTCCCGTCATCGTGATCTCGTCGAGACCGTCGGAGCCACGCACCACGAGCGCCGATCTACCCCGAAGCGCGAACACCTCGGCCATCACGGGCATCAGGCTCTCGAACGCGCACCCGATGAGGTTGGCGGCGGGTGCTGCGGGGTTGGTCAGTGGTCCCAGGATGTTGAACACCGTGGGGATCCCGATCTCCCGGCGGGGTGCGGCGGCGAAGCGGAGCGCCGGATGGAACACGGGCGCGAAGCAGAAGGCCACACCCACCTCGTCCACGCTCCGTGCGACGTCATCCGGTCCCAGGTCGATCGCGACGCCGAGAGCCTCGAGGACATCGGCCCCACCGCTCTTCGACGACGCCGCACGGTTGCCGTGCTTGACCACGGGCACCCCGCAGGCACTCACGACGAGAGCGGACATCGTCGAGATGTTGACCGTTCCCTGCCGGTCACCACCGGTCCCGACGATGTCGACGCAGGACCGGGAGGTCGGCACCCTACGGGAGTAGTCGAGCATCGTCGAGGACAGGGCGTCGAGCTCCGCGCCCGTCACACCCTTCATGTCGAGTGCGACTCCGAACGCGGCGATCTGGGCGTCCGTCGCGAGACCTTCCATGATCCGGGACATCGCCCAGCGGGCGTCAGCCGGTTCCAGGTCCCGACCCGACGTGAGCGTGCCGAGTACCCCGGGCCAGGACCGGCCCTCGTCGAACGCTGCAGAACTCCCCACGTGTCCCGACCTCTCTCCCTGGATCCCGGCGGTCCGTCACCCTCGCGACCGCGCACTGACAATCGTGCCACCAGCCACCTCATCGGTGCGGCGCGGACTCCCATCTCCGGGACCCTGAAGTCGACCGCCGGAAAGGCTGAGAAGCCCCTGATACCCCTGCACGGGGTGCGTCGTCGGACGCACTTTCCGGGAGTTCTAGGAACGACCTGCGAAAACACTGTGGGGACACGCCGAAATCGGGGGTCCCTGCAGCCTCCGCCCACCTCAGGGGTCATACTTGGCCTCGTGACGAGCGCAGTGGATAACTCAGGATCGGCGATGGCTCAGCGCGTTCATTCGCTGAACCGTCCGAACATGGTCAGTGTGGGCACCATCATCTGGTTGTCCCAGGAGTTGATGTTCTTCGCGGGGCTGTTCGCGATGTACTTCGTCTCCAAGGCGAACTCGGGAGGTGACTGGCCCTCCTACCCGACGCACCTCAACGTCCCGTTCGCTCTGACCATCACGGCGATCCTCGTGGCGTCCTCGGTCACCTGCCAGATGGGCGTCTTCGCCGCCGAGCAGGGGGATGTCTTCGGCCTCCGTCGCTGGTACATCATCTCGGCCCTGATGGGCACGGTCTTCCTCATCGGCCAGGCCTACGAGTACTACGAGATGTATCTCGAGGGCACCACGATCTCGTCCAGCGTCTACGGTTCGGTCTTCTTCATCACCACCGGTTTCCACGGCCTCCACGTCGCGGCCGGCGTCCTCGCGTTCGTCGTACTCGTCATGCGGACGACGATGTCCCGGTTCACCCCCGCCCAGGCCACCGCGGCCATCGTCGTGTCGTATTACTGGCACTTCGTCGACGTGGTCTGGATCGGCCTCTTCGTCACCATCTACTTCATTCAGTAGTCAGCTGGCCGCAGGACGCTGCGTCCAGCAGGTCCCAACTCCAAAGGGAACTCACAATGAACTCACCTCACCCACCCGCTGCGGACACGCCGTCGCCGGAGCCCGCGGTGAACCCGGCACGTCCGGCCTCGTCGAAGCGTCGCCGTAAGGCGACGGGCGCGCTCGTCATCGCCGCCGGTCTGCTCGGCGCCGGGGCCATCGCCACGGCCGTAGTCCCCGAGCCCCAGGTGGCCACGGCCCAGCAGGACCAGGCCGCGCTCATCGCCGAGGGCAAGTCGATCTATGACGTCGCGTGCATCACCTGCCACGGGCAGAACCTGCAGGGTGTCGAGGACCGCGGCCCGTCGCTGGTCGGCACGGGCGCGGGGGCGACCTACTTCCAGGTCCACTCCGGTCGTATGCCCGCCGCCAACAACGAGGCCCAGGCCGAGCGGAAGAAGCCGCGCTACAGCGAGCACCAGATCATCGCGCTCGCGGCGTACGTCGATCTCTTCGGTGGTGGCCCCGAGATCGTCACCGATCCCGACGGTTCCATCGCCCAGGAGTCGCTGCTGGGGGCCTCGGGCGAGGCCCGGGCCGAGGAGATCGCGCGTGGTTCCGAGCTCTTCCGGCTCAACTGCGCCTCCTGCCACAACTTCACCGGTCGCGGTGGCGCGCTGTCGGCGGGCAAGTACGCCCCGATTCTGGACCCTGCCAACGAGCAGGAGATCTACCAAGCGATGCTCACCGGGCCGCAGAACATGCCCAAGTTCTCGGACCGTCAGCTCACGCCTGACGAGAAAAAGGACATCATCGCCTACATCAGGGACACGGACTCCAAGGTCTCCCCCGGCGGTTACGCGCTCGGCGGACTCGGCCCCGTGACCGAAGGTGTGGCCATCTGGCTAGTCGGCATCGTCGCCCTCATCGGTGCGACCCTCTGGATCGGATCCCGTTCATGAGTGAGACCCCCAAGAACCCGTCCGCCGCGGACCTCGACCGGATGAGCGACTCCGAGCTCGTCCGGCTGGGTACCGAGCTCGACGAGGTCGACGTCCGATTCCGCGAGGGACGGTGGCCGGAGGGTGTCACCTCCCGTGCCGAGAAGCGCGCCGCCCGCATCGTCACCACATGGTTCGCGCTGTCAGCGGTCCTCGCGCTCGCCTTCGCCGTGATCTATATCGCGTGGCCGTGGGAGTACCGCGGGCAGGGCGAGGACGGCTACTGGCTCTACATGGCGTACACGCCTCTGCTCGGCCTGACGATCGGACTGTCGATCCTGTTCCTGGGATTCGGGGCCGTGCAGTTCACCAAGAAGTTCATCCCGGAGGAGATCTCGGTCCAGACCCGCCACGACGGGCCGTCCGAGGACATCGACCGTCGGACGATCGTCGCCGGTCTCAACGACTCGTGGAAGACCTCGACCCTCGGTCGCCGCAAGGTCATGGGCGGGTTCCTCGGTGCGAGCGTGGCTCTCATCGGGCTGTCCGCGATCCTGCCTCTCGGGGGCATGATCAAGAACCCGTGGCGCCGCGGGGAGATGACCATCGCGGGAGACGGCACGCTGCACACCACGGGGTGGACCCTTGCCTCGGACACCCGGCCGGACGGGCTCCCCGCCGAGAAGGTGTACCTCGGTCGCGACACCGGCAAGGTCTTCCCTGACGGCCATCCGCCCGCGGGTGAGGGTCGCCTCGAACGGATCCACGTCGAGGACCTGGCAGCCGGCGGACTCGAGTCGGTGTTCCCGCTCCCCGCGAGCGCGTTGGGCGACTTCGAGGAGCACATGCACTCGATCCACGGAGCTCGGAACTCGGTCATGCTGATCCGCTTCCGCCCGGCCGACTCGGCCAAGGTGATCAAGCGCAAGGGCCAGGAGAACTTCAACTACGGCGACCTCTACGCCTACTCGAAGATCTGCACACACCTCGCATGCCCCACCTCACTGTACGAGCAGCAGACGCACCGCTTCCTCTGCCCGTGCCATCAGTCGCAGTTCGACGCGCTCGAGTACGCGAAGCCGATCTTCGGCCCCGCCGCGCGCGCACTGCCGCAGTTGCCCATCGCGGTTGACAGCGAGGGATACCTCGTCGCCAACGGTGACTTCATCGAGCCGGTCGGACCTGCCTTCTGGGAGCGTCGTTCATGAGTAACAACACCAAACTCGCGGAGGTCGGGAACAATCTCGACTCGCGATACACCATGGCCAAGGGCATGCGCCGGCAGATCAACAAGGTCTTCCCCACGCACTGGTCCTTCCTGCTGGGCGAGATCGCCCTGTACAGCTTCATCATCCTGCTGATCTCGGGTGTGTACCTCACGCTCTTCTTCGACCCGTCGATGTCGAAGGTGATCTATCAGGGCGCCTACGCGCCCCTCAACGGCATCGAGATCTCCCGTGCCTACGAGACCGCGCTCAACATCTCTTTCGAGGTCCGTGGCGGGCTCTTCGTCCGTCAGATCCACCACTGGGCGGCGCTGCTCTTCGTCGCCTCGATGGTCGTCCACATGATCCGGATCTTCTTCACCGGCGCGTTCCGTCGCCCGCGTGAGGCGAACTGGGTCATCGGCTGTGTGCTGCTGCTGCTGGGTATCGTCGAGGGCTTCCTCGGCTACGGCCTGCCGGACGACGTCCTGTCGGGTACCGGTATCCGGATCACCTCAGGCATCATCGTCGGACTCCCGGTCATCGGGACCTGGATGCACTGGATGATCTTCGGCGGGGACTTCCCCGGCGATCTCCTGATCCCGCGCTTCTACATCCTGCACGTGCTGATCATCCCCGCCATCATCCTGGCGCTCATCGCCGCGCACCTCGCGTTGGTCTGGTACCAGAAGCACACGCAGTTCCCCGGGCCCGGCCGCACGGAGAACAACGTCGTCGGCGTCCGCATCCTCCCGGTCTTCGCGGTCAAGTCGGTCGCGTTCGGCGCCATCACCGTCGGCATGCTCATGCTCTTCTCGGGCATGTTCACGATCAACGCCATATGGAACCTGGGGCCATACAACCCATCCCACATATCGGCCGGCTCGCAACCCGACTGGTACATGTTGTGGACCGAGGGCGGCGCGCGAGTGATGCCCGCGTGGGAGATCTACCTGGGCAACTACACCATCCCCGCGGTGCTCTGGGTCGCCGTGATGCTCGGCGCGATGGTCGTGATCATGTTCCTGTACCCGTGGATCGAGGCCAAGCTCACCGGCGACACCGCGCATCACAACCTGCTCCAGCGTCCGCGCGACGTGCCGGTTCGTACCGCGGCCGGTGTCATGGCCATCACGTTCTACGTGATCCTTGTGTTGATGGGATCCAACGACCTCATCGCCTATCACTTCAACATCTCACTGAACGCCACCACATGGGCGGGACGGATCGGCCTCATCCTTCTGCCGCCGCTCATGTACTTCTTCACCTACCGGCTCTGCCTGGGCCTCCAACGGGCCGACCGGGAGGTTCTGGAGCACGGAATCGAGACCGGCATCATCATGCGGATGCCGCAGGGCGAGTTCGTCGAGGTCCACCAGCCGCTCGCGGGGGTCGACGAGCACGGACACGCGGTGCCGCTCGAGTACGCCGGTGCCAAGGTGCCCACGAAGATGAACCAGCTCGGTGCCGCCGGTCGCCCCCCGCGTGGTGCACTGACGGCGGACCCGGCCGACGAGGTCCACATGCTCGACGAGTCCGAGCACGGCAAGCACGACCGGGAGCACTCGATGCTCACCACGTTGCAGGAGGAGAACCGTACTCGTCGCCACGAGTACTGATCCTCCGACGACATACGACAGCGGGCCGGGCCTCCGACAGGAGGATCCGGCCCGCTGTCGTTTCCTCTCGTCGCCGTTTCCGGGGAGCTCGGCTGAAGGGAGCTCGGCTCAGGGGGCGACGGCGAACGGATCCACCGGGATCGACTCGCCGGCCATGTCGGCGACAGCCCGGAAGGCCATCGTCATGCCCGACCCCAGGGGTACGCCGGGGCCGGGGTACGCCTCACCTGACACCGACGCCGAGGAGTTGCCCGCGGCGTACAGGCCCGGGATCGGGGCGCCGTCGGTATCCAGCACGGCGCCGTGGTGGTCGGTCACCGCGCCCCCCTTGGTGCCCAGATCCCCGAGGACGAGCCGTACGGCGTGGAAGCGCTCGCCCTCGAGTGGCCGCAGGCACTCCTCAGGTGACGACGCACCGAGGAAGAAGCGGCCGTAGGGATCCTCACCCCGACCGAAGTCATCGTCCTGTCCACGGGCGGCGAAGCCGTTGTACCGTGCGACGCTCTCCCCCAGGACGACCTCGTCGACGCCGATGGCCTCCGCCAGTTCCCCGATCGATCCGGCGGTGCGCCAGAGACCGGCCTCGCGATGCTGATCGGGATCGGGGCCGGGGACGCAGATCGCCGGGTACCCGCCCGCCTCGACGTCGTCGAAGACGAACCAGAACTCCTCGCCGGCACCGTCGTCCATCCGAGCGCGCATGCGCCGGCCCATCTGGTCGTACGGCAGGAGTTCGTCGGCGAATCGCCGGCCGGTGCCGTCGACGATGATCCCGGAACGGAAACCGAGCGTGAACGCGGCGCGACCGTTCGGGAACAGCGTTGCCGGGCACCACCACGACTGGTCCAGCAGGTCCAGTAGGGCTCCGGCCTCGTCGAGCATCCGGACGGCGTCACCGGTGCCGGTATCCGGGTGGGATGCCGACC
>NZ_JAALDW010000240.1:0-11581 GCF_014145055.1 Dietzia sp. DQ11-38-2 | reverse complement strand
GCATCCGCTGCCACCGACGTCGCAGCTCCGTCGACCGCTCGAAGCCGCCGGCGGCCACGAGTACACCGCGCCGTGCCCCGATCGACCGCGACCCCGAGCCGTCGCGCACCTCGACCCCCACGACCCGCCCCTCGTCGTCGCGGAGGAGATGCTCTGCCGCCGTCGACAGCCGGAGCTCCGCGGCCTCCATGTCGTCCAGCGCCAGGACGAGCCGGGCCACCCAGGCGCGGCCACCCTCCACTCTGGTGGGGTGCTCCGGGATACCGAACTGGTCCGACGGGACCGAGACGCGGATGTCACCGGCGCGCCCGCCGAGCTCGTCGACGGGGATCGGCTTGGGGTAGATGCTCCGGCCCATCTGCTGGCGACCGGGTGCGTCGAAGTAGTCCGGGAACGCCTGGAACCGCATGGGGATTTCCAGAGAGTCCAACAGATGGTCGACGACCATCGGGCCGGTGTTGAGGTACGCGTCCTGGAGGTCCGGGGCGGTCCGGTCGCCCACCACGGCGCGGAAGTAGGTCCGGCCCGCCTCCACCGAGTCCTCCACCCCGTCGCGCGCGAGCACCCGGTTGCCGGGCAACCACACCGCGCCTCCGGAGTACGCGGACGTCCCGCCGAAACGATCCGTCTTCTCGACCAGGCACGTCGCCATGCCGCGGGAGGCCGCCACGGCCGCCCCGAAGAGGGCCGCGACGCCCGAACCCACCACGACGACATCGAACTCCGTCTCGACCGTACTGTCCTGCTCCGCCACGGGCTCTCCTCGTCTCGTCGTCACCGGGACCTCCGACCGGCGATCGGCATTTCTAGAACACGTTCTACGATAGCGCGACGACCCCGCCCGCGCGGCGAACGACCGGACCCGTGACACCCCGACGACGGGCGGGCATGATCGCGGTGTGACGGACAACCAGGTCGACCACACCGATGACGGCCGCTATATCGTGGTCAAGGGACGACGGTGGCGGGCCACCGATCCCTCGATCCCGGACGCGCTGAGGACAGAGTTGGTCTCCGCGCTCATGACCGGCCGCCGACTCGTGAAGTCCGACGGCGACGCCGCCCGGGTGATGGTGCAGGATGCCAAGGTAGCCCTGGGCGAGCGGGGCGACCCCTGGTGGGAGCCCACCGAGCAGGGCACGCGGGACCGGTTGGCCGCGACGATCCGGACACTTCTGCGCTCCCGGGGCGAGAGCTCGATCTGTCCCAGCGACGCCGCCCGCGCCGTCGGCGGCGACGACTGGCGAGAACTCATGGGGACGGCGCGAGAGGTCGCTCTGGACCTGCGCGCGGACGGCGTGGTCGCCGTGACCCAGCGGGGCGAGGTCGTCTCCGGCACCGATCTACGTGGACCCATCCGCATCGTCGCCGGGGACGCACTCGGCTTCCGGCCACGCCCGGGCGGCACCTCCCCGGCGCCGTGAAGCTACCAGCGGGTAACCCTCGCCGTGCCGCCGTCCACGGCCTTGTACGATCAGGTTCGGTAGGAGACATTCACCTCATCGGCCCGTCCCCCTCTCATGGCGGGTCGTCCAATGGAAAGGCACACCCTTGCGCCGCACAGTGTTCAACGAAGACCACGAGGCCTTCCGCCAGACAATTCGCGCCTTCATCGAAGCGGAGGTGTCCCCGCACTTCCAGGAGTGGTTCGACGCGGGCATGGTGCCGCGTGAGTTCTACTACAAGCTCGCCGACCTCGGCGTCTTCGGCATCAACGTCGACGAGGAGTACGGCGGAGCCGGGATCAACTCGCACAAGTTCGAGGCCATCCAGTCCGAGGAGACCGCCCGCGCCGGCGTGAACTTCGGCGGGTCGGGCGTTCACGTCCTGCTGGGCCTGCCCTACATCAAGGCACTGGCGACCGACGAGCAGAAGCAGCGGTATCTGCCCAAGTTCGTCTCCGGTGAGGAGATGTGGGCCCTGGCCATGACCGAACCGGGGACCGGCTCGGATCTCGCGGGCATGAAGAGCACCGCGAAGCTCTCCGAGGACGGCACGCACTACGTACTCAACGGCGCCAAGACCTTCATCACCGGAGGTGTCCACGCCGACCGCGTGATCGTCTGCGCCCGGACCGCTCCCCCCCGGGAGGACGACCGTCGCTTCGGGATCTCTCTCCTGGCCGTCGACACCTCGCTCGAGGGTTACTCCGTGGGACGCAAGCTGGACAAGGTCGGCCTGAGGACCTCCGACACCGCAGAACTGGCCTTCAGCGACGTCAAGGTCCCTGTGGAGGATCTGCTCGGCGAGGAGAACCGTGGCTTCTACTACCTCGGGCAGAACCTGCCGTCCGAGCGCTGGGGAATCGCCTACGGGGCGTACGCCCAGGCCGCTGCCGCGGTCCGCTTCGCAAAGGAGTACACCCAGCAGCGCACGGTCTTCGGCAAGGAGGTCGCCTCGTTCCAGAACACCAAGTTCGAGCTGGCCGCATGCCAGGCCAAGGTCGACGCCGCGCAGGCCGTCGCCGACCGGGCGCTCGAGGCGCTCGACGAGGGAGAGCTCACCGCGGCCGAGGCCGCATCGGCCAAGCTGTTCTGCACCGAGATCGCGGCCGAGGTCATCGACCGTTGCCTCCAGCTGCACGGAGGCTACGGGTTCATCAACGAGTATCCGATCGCACGCCTGTACACCGACAACCGGGTCAACCGGATCTACGGCGGGACCAACGAGGTCATGAAGACCATCATCGCCAAGGACATGGGTCTGTAGCTCCTGACGCGAAGGCACCCACCGGGACGACGAGGCCCCCACCGCGACCGCGGTGGGGGCCTCTGACCGGTTGGCGGCCGACGTCGGATCAGTGCTTCTCGCGACCCCAGTGGTACTCGAACACCAGGGCACAAGCGGTGATGATCAACGCGGTCGCACCGGCGAGCAGCACCCACCAGTTCCAGAACGCCGCGCCGAAGCCGGTGATCATGACCGAGGCCGCGACGAAGAACGGCCAGAAGCTGTGCGGGCTGAAGAATCCGAGTTCGCCGGCGCCGTCCGAGATCTCCGCCTCTTCGTAGTCCTCGGGGAGCGTGCTGATGCGTCGCGCCACGAACCGGAGGTACCCGCCGATCAACAGACACAGTCCGGCGGAGAGCACGAGCGCGGTCGCGCCCACCCATTCGATACCGGTACGCGAGGTGCCCGTGAGGTAGGTGTACGCGACAGCCAGGATGGCGAGGAAGACCACCAGTCCGTCGAAGATTCTTACTGTTGCGTTCATCGTGCAGGAGCCCTTCGCGTGATACCGGGAGAGACGTCAGTTAGCGGATGCGTTCTCGATGATGTTGTTCTGGTCGCGGGTATCGCTGCGGCCGGTCTTGAACGGTGCCGTGGAGGTGGAATAGGGCGCCTCACCGATCGCCGCGAGCGCCTCGGCGTTGGACGCGATCGGGTTGTCCTGGCGGAACTGGATGTACTCCGCGAAGGCCTCCGGCGAGACCGCCCTGAGTTCGAAGTTCATCATCGCGTGGTACGCGCCGCACATCTCGGCGCATCGACCGACGAACGCACCCTCACGCTCGATCTCGGCGATCTGGAACATGCTCAGCTGCTGGTTCTGGCCCGGGTGCGGCATGACGTCGAGCTTGTAGATGAACTCGGGAATCCAGAACGAGTGGATCACGTCGGCAGCAGCGAGGCGGAACTCGATACGGGTTCCCGTCGGGAGGACGAGCACCGGGACCTCTTCCGAGGTTCCGACGGTCTCGATGTCGTTGAAGTGCAGGTACGACTTGTCCTCCGCCAGGCGACCGTGGATCGGACCGCCTGCGGCGGGCTCACCGTGATGACCGCGGGCCATGCGCTCCTCTTCGGAGAGAACGCCGGCCTCCTCGGCAGCACGCTGGGCCTCCTCGTTGGTGCCGTCCTCGATGGACACGCCGGCGACATCGACCTTGTTGTACCCGAACTTCCAGTTCCACTGGAAGGCGGTGACGTCCACCTTGACGCCGACCTCCTCCTCCGGACGGAGGTCGAGGACCTTGTTCTGCGTGATGACGGTGAAGTAGAAGAGCACCGAGATGATCACGAACGGCACGGCGGTGTAGACCAACTCGAGCGGGACGTTGTAGGCGGTCTGACGCGGGAACTCGCCGTCGTCGTTCTTCCTCTTGCGGTGGAAGGCCATCGTCCAGAAGATCAGGCCCCACACGAAGAACCCGACGATCAGAGACGTGATGACGGTGCCCGTCCAGAACTCCCTGATCGCGATGCCCTCGGGCGTGATCCCGTTCGGGAACCCGAAGTTCACGGTCTGGTTCCACCACTTGTTGTCGGTGTGGAGGCTGCAACCGGACAACACCAAGCCCACTGTGGCGAGCGACACCGCGAGTGCAGCCCTGCGCGTCCGACGACGCCCGTCACGCTGTTCCACCATCACGCCTTCCTGATCAGCGGCACCGACCACGTGGCCGGGACACTTAGGAATCGTAGACCACGGCTCTCAGTTTGGAGGCCGCGGGTCCCGGCATTTCACCCATCCCACCCCTCCACCCTCCGGTGCCGTGGGCCCGAACCCCGGGACCAGTAGTATTCGAGTCCATCGTGGCCCGCGGACGCGGGATCTGCCCCACCCCCGACGACGATCGACGAGGTACCCGACGAATGTGTGGCCTGCTTGGTCTGCTCACCCCCGACGGCTCCGCCCGCACCCACGAGTCGAGGGTCCTGGACGCGATGGGGTGCCAGCGGCACCGTGGCCCGGACGAAGTGGGGACCTGGGTCGACGACGACCTGGCGTTCGGCTTCAACCGACTGTCGATCATCGACATCGCCCATTCACACCAACCGCTGCGCTGGGGACCTCCCGAGAGCCCCGATCGCTACGTCCTGACCTTCAACGGCGAGATCTACAACTATGTCGAACTCCGTGCGGAGCTCCGGGCGGAGTTCGACGCCGAGTTCCGCACCGAGGGTGACGGCGAGCCGATCATCGTCGCCTTCCACCACTGGGGCCCCGCGGCGGTCCGCCGACTCCGCGGGATGTTCGCCTTCGCGATCTGGGACACCGTCGAGCGCACGCTCTTCGTCGCGCGCGACCCCTTTGGCATCAAACCGCTCTACATGGCCAGCGGGCCCGGGGGCACCGCGTTCGCGAGTGAGAAGAAGTCGATCACCGAGCTCGCGGGGGTGCTGGACGTCGACACGTCTCTCGACGCCCGCGCCCTGCAGCACTACGTCACCCTCCAGTACGTCCCGGAGGACGAGACGCTGACGCGCGGTGTCCGGCGGCTGGAGTCCGGATGCCACGCCACCGTCTCCCCCGGCACCGTCCCCGTGATCGAGCGGTACTTCGAGCCGACGTTCCCCGTGGCACCCATCGCCGACGGTGACGCCGAGCGCCGCTACGAGAAGATCGCGGTGGCTCTGGAGGACTCCGTCGCCAAGCACATGCGGGCCGACGTCACCGTGGGGTCCTTCCTGTCCGGCGGCATCGACTCGACCGCCATCGCCGCCCTTGCGCGGCGTCACAACGAGAACCTCCTCACCTTCACCACCGGCTTCGAGCGGGAGGGTTATTCCGAAGTGGACGTGGCCGCGGAGTCCGCGGCGGCGATCGGTGTGGAGCACATCGTCAAGGTGGTCTCACCGGAGGAGTTCGCCGCCGCGATCCCGGAGATCATCTGGTACCTCGACGAACCGGTCGCCGATCCGGCGCTGGTGCCGCTGTACTTCGTCGCCCGAGAGGCCCGCAAGCACGTCAAGGTGGTGCTGTCCGGCGAGGGGGCCGATGAACTCTTCGGCGGGTACACCATCTACAAGGAGCCACTGTCCCTGGCGCCGTTCGAGAAGGTCCCGGGCGGCCTTCGCCGGGCCCTCGGGCGGGTGAGCACGCGGATCCCCGAGGGCACCCGCGGCAAGAGCCTGTTGCACCGGGGATCCATGACCCTCGAGGACCGCTACTACGGCAACGCGCGCTCGTTCTCGGAAGACCAGGTCCGCTCGGTCCTCACCGACTACCGGGCCGAATGGGGCCACCAGGACGTCACGGGCCCCATCTACGAGCGTTCGCGCGGCTGGGACCCCGTCGCCCGCATGCAGCACCTGGACCTGTTCACGTGGCTGCGCGGCGACATCCTGGTCAAGGCCGACCGGATGACCATGGCCAACTCGCTCGAGCTGCGCGTGCCGTTCCTCGACAGAGAGGTCTACGAGGTGGCCTCGCGCCTGCCGTACACGGAGAAGGTGGCGCACGGGACCACCAAGTACGCGCTCCGTCAGGCCCTCGAACGGATCGTCCCCGCGCACGTCCTGCACCGGAAGAAGCTCGGCTTCCCGGTTCCGACCCGGCACTGGCTGGCCGGACCCGAGCTCCACGACTGGGCTCGCGGGCAGGTCCTGGCCTCGGGCACCGACGAGTTCGTGGACAAGGCCGCCGTCCTGCGGATGCTCGACGAGCACCGCCGTGGCGAGTCCGACCACAGCCGCCGGATCTGGACCATGCTGTGCTTCATGATCTGGCACGGCATCTTCGTCGAGGGGCGCATCGTCCCCGACATCGAACAACGGGACTACCCCGTCCGCCTCTAGCTGTGATGTCCAGGGAGGTTGGTCAGTCGGGTGATTGGTGGCTGGCCTCCGAGGGCGGAGTGGGCGCGATGATGATTGTAGAAGTGCAACCATTGCGGAAGTCGCTCGTTGCGGGCGTCGGTTGAGTCGTAGAACCGGGCGTAGGCCCATCCGTCGCCCAGGGTGCGGTGGAAGCGCTCGATTTTGCCGTTGGTCTGTGGGCGGTACGGGCGGGTTCGCTTGTGCGCGATTGCCAGGTCGGTGCAGGTGTCGCGCCAAGCGTGGGATCTGTAGGCCGAACCGTTGTCGGACAGGACCCGCTCGACGGTGACGCCACGGTCGGCGAACCAGGCCACGGCTCGTGTGAGCACTCCGGTCGCGGTGGGGGCCTTCTCGTCGGCATGGATCTCGGCGTAGGCCACCCGGGAGTGGTCATCGATGACCGTGTGCACGTAGGCCGTGCCGATCCGCGGCCGCGACTGGTGTCCGCGTTCGCCGGTTCGACGGGCGGTGGCGCGGCCGTTGAGTTGGCCTTGGGCTCTGCCGACGAAGCGGTGCCCGCCGCCGTCGGGGATGTTGCCGAACTTGGTCACATCGACGTGCAGTAGTGAGCCGGGCCGGGGGTGTTCGTAGCGGCGCAGTGGTTCACCGGTGACCCGGTCGATGCGCGAGAGTCGGTTGATCCGGCAGCGCACGAGGACGGCGTGCACGGTGGAGGCGGCGATGCCCAATCGGCCTGCGATCTGGACCGGCCCGAGCCGGTGGCGCCACCGCAATCGCACGATCGTGCGGACCATCACCGCACCGGTACGGTTCGGGCTCGTGCGGGGCCGTGAGCTGCGATCGGTCATGCCGGCCGGGCCCTGGGCGCGGTAGCGGTCGGCCCACTTCTTGGCGGTTCGGGGCGCGACCATGAACATCTTGGCCGCAGAGGCATAGGTCCAGTCGTTGTCGACGATGAGTCTTGCCAGCCGCAAACGGGTACGTGGGGTCAGGGTCGCGTTAGCGTGGGACACGAAGGCCTCCTGGTTGATGAAGCGAAGAACTAGACAGCTCCACTTCACAACCGGAGGCCTTCACCTGTCAGCCGAACTCACCATCGCGAGTCGGGACAACCTCCCTGGACATCACATCTAGCCGGGCGGGCCGGGTCTCTCAGGTCCTCAGGCGGGTCACGCCGGGAGGAGCACCGCGAGCTCCTCCGCGGCCTCGTCCCCGTAGGCCGCGGCGAGACGCCGGCGCGCGGCCGCCGGGTCGATGCTCCACTCCTGCGTGCCGGTCGTCTCCAGCACGTGGGTGGCGATGAGAGCACCGAACTGGGCTGAACGCTCCAGCGAGAGGCCGTCGACGACCCCGGTGAGGAAGCCGGCGCGGAACGCGTCGCCGACGCCCGTGGGGTCGAGCAAGTTGTCAGAGGGCACGATGCCCACCTCGAGGGGCTCGGCGCCCTTCTCCACGATGATCACGCTCTTGCCGCCGCGGGTGGTGATGCGGGTGCCGACCTTGTCGTCCAGTTCCCCGGCCGTCCACCCGGTCTTGTTCAGCAGCAGTTCGTACTCGTACTCGTTGGTGAACAGGTACCGGGCGCCGTCGACCAGCGCTGCGGCCGCCTCACCGTCGAGGAACGCCAGCTGCTGGGAGGGGTCTGCGGCGAAGTCGAGTCCGAGCTCGCGGCACTCCGCCGTGTGCGAGTTCATCGCGGTCGGGTCGTTGGCGCCGATGAGGACGATCTCGGGCCGGCCGATGCGGTCGACCAGGCGGGCCAGCGAGATGGTGGCCGCCTCCCCCATCGCTCCCGGATAGAACGACGCCAGCTGGGCCATGCCCGAGTCGGTGGTGCACACGAACCGCGCGGTGTGCAGGGCGGAGCTGATGTGGACCGCCGAGGTGTCGACGCCGTGCCTCTCCAACCAGTCGCGGTACTCGGCGAAGTCCTCACCGGCGGCCCCCACCAGATGGGGACGACGGCCGAGCACGCCGAGCGCGAACGCGATGTTGCCACCCACTCCGCCGCGGCGGATCTGGAGGGAGTCCACCAGGAAGCTCAGCGACACGTGGGCGAGCTGCTCCGGCAGGAGTTGCTCGGAGAACCGACCCGAGAAGGTCATGAGGTGGTCGGTGGCGATGGAACCGGTGATGACTACTGACATGCTCCAGACAGTAGACGACCCGGGCCGACACGCTGTCGGTCCGGGTCGTCGGTGCCCCGGGCTCGCCCCGGGAACTACCCTGGTGAACTCAGTTGAACGAGTCTCCGCAGGCACACGAGCCGGTGGCCTGGGGGTTGTCGATGGTGAAGCCCTGCTTCTCGATGGTGTCGACGAAGTCGATCGACGCACCCGTCAGGTAGGGGACGCTCATCCGGTCGACGGCGAGCTTGATGCCGCCGAAGTCGTCCACGACGTCGCCGTCGAGCGAGCGGTCGTCGAAGAAGAGCTGGTAGCGCAGGCCGGCACAACCACCGGGCTGGACGGCGATGCGCAGCGCCAGATCGTCGCGGCCTTCCTGGTCGAGGAGCGCCTTGGCCTTCGAGGCGGCGGCGTCGGTGAGCAGCACACCGGTGGCGGTGGTCTCCGTGGCGGTGTTCTCCGCAGTGGTCATGTCGGTTCTCCTTGCGATCCGAGAGGGTCTTCGGTGGCGTCCTACGGTGGTGCAACGTCCACCGGGGAGCTCTCTATTCCCCGGACGCCGCGTCGACTGACACGATACGCCTGCAGGGAGCGGCGGGTGAGTAACCTCGGTGCGGCACGATCGCCTAGCCTGGGTGCGTGAAGTTGCGTGCATTCGGCTCCAGTAAAGACGACCCCGGCAAGGGCTCGACGGGTTCCGACTCCGGGCCGGAGTCCTCCCCCGGAGCGGCTGCGGCCGGTGCTGGGGCTGATTCCGCGGCTCCGGCAGGGGACGCCCGGCGACCCGCGGGCAAGGGCAAGCCCACCCCCAGGCGGAGGGACCAGGAGCGCGCGCGAGGTCTGCGGACCGGGCCCGTCACGGCGCCCGTCACCCGCAAGGAGGCCAAGGAGCGGCGGAAGGCCGCCCGGGCGAACATGTCCAAAGACGAGCGCAGAGCCTCCAAGGCCGAGGAGCGGGCCGCCCGTGAGGAGCGCCGTCAGCTCATGATGGCCGGCGACGACCGTTACGTCCTCTCGCGCGACCGCGGCGAGGTCCGTCGCTTCGCCCGCGACTGGGTGGACACCCACCGGCGCCTGATCAACTTCTTCATGCCGCTCGCGCTGTTCGTGATCATCTTCCAGCTGATCCCCAACCCCGCCTTGATGTTCTACAGCCAGAACCTGTTCCTCATCCTCATCGTGGTCGTGGTGGTGGACGGCATCCTGCTCGGGCGCAAGGTCAACAGTGTCGTCCGCGAGCGGTTCCCGGGCACCGAGGACACCGGATTCGGCATGGGGTGGTACGCGGTGATGCGGGCGACCCAGCCGCGGATGCTCCGCACCCCACGCCCGAGGGTCCGTCCCGGCGACTCCATCTGACCTACTGCTGACCTGACGGACGGCTGATCCCACCGACAGCCGACCTGACCGACGATCCACGGAAAGGCCCCGAACGCCATGCGCCTGCTCGTCCTCGGCGGCACCCGCTCGGGCAAGTCCGCCCACGCCGAATCGGTGGCCGTGGCCACCGGCGGGAACGTGGTGTACGTCGCCACCGCGCGATCGGACCACGACGACGCGGAGATGACCGCCCGGATCGCCGTGCACAAGGACCGGAGGCCGGCCGAGTGGTCCACCGAGGAGACCGACGAGATCACACGGGTACTCGCCGATCACCCCGACGACACGGTCCTCGTCGACGACCTCGGAGGCTGGCTGACCCGCAGGATGGACGCCACCCTCGGATGGTCCGACGGCGGGGCGGCCGTGGCCGGTGAGGTCGACTCGTTGGTCTCGGCGGTCACCGCCCACACCGGTTCGCTGATCCTCGTGTCCCCCGAGGTCGGCCTCGGGGTCGTGCCCGACTCGCTCTCCGGGCGCCTCTTCTCGGATCTGCTCGGTGGGCTCAACCGGCGGCTGGCCGACGTGTGCGACTCGGCCGTCCTCGTCGTCGCCGGGCGGGTCCTGACACTCTCTGACACCGCGGTCCCCGCCGCGCAGCGAGCGATCGAGCCGCCACCCGCTCCGGAGACCCGGCCCGGGGTCGAGAAGGTGGTCGCGGTGGCGGTCGCGCCGGGGCCCGAGGACTTCCCCGGTCTCGGGGACGTCGAGTACTACGACGACCCCGTGACTTTCCCCCCGGTCCACCCGCCCTCTTACACCGTGGCCGACGAGGCCCGAGCCCGGCAGCTGGAGCTGACCAAGCCGTCGGGCTCGCTCGGTCGGCTCGAGGAGATCGGGGTGTGGATCTCGGCGTGCCAGGAGACCTGCCCGCCCCGTCCTCTCGACCGAGCGCGGGTCGTGGTGTTCGCCGGCGACCACGGTGTGGCCACGAACGGGGTCTCCGCCTTCCCGCAGGAGGTCACCCTGCAGATGGCCGACAACATCGTGGGCGGTGGTGCGGCCGTGTCCGTTCTCGCCCGCGCGGCGCGGGCGACGGTCCGGGTGGCCGACATGTCCATGGCCGCGGAACGCCCCGGAGGGTTGGACGACCACAAGATCCGACGCTCCAGCGGGTCGATCGATCGTGAGGACGCGCTGAGCCACGACGAGGTCCGGGCCGCGGTCGCGGCCGGCCGCAGGATCGCCGACGAGGAGGTCGACTCGGGTGCGGATCTGCTCATCGCGGGCGACCTCGGCATCGGCAACACCACGCCGGCGACGGTGATCACCTGCCTCGTCACCGGTCGCGAGCCGGTCGAATTGGTCGGCCGTGGCACCGGGATCGACGACGGCGGATGGATGCGCAAGACCGCGGCGATCCGTGACGCGATGTTCCGGGCCTCCGGTGACCTCCGCGACCCGGTGGGCATGCTCCGCCGGGTCGCGGGCGCCGACCTCGCCGCCATGGCGGGATTCCTCGCCCAGGCCGCGGTCCGCAAGACCCCCTGCATCCTCGACGGGTCGGTGGTCACGGCGGCGGCACTACTCGCCGAGGCCCTGGCACCCGGGGCTCGCCAGTGGTGGGTCGC
>NZ_JAALDW010000239.1:0-1714 GCF_014145055.1 Dietzia sp. DQ11-38-2 | reverse complement strand
CGGCGTGCAGTGGGGCCTGTTCGGCGGGGCCATCGCGAACCTCGGGAACGCCGAGACCCGCTCCACGTACCTGCCGGACGTCATGTCGCTGGACCTGATGGGGTGCTTCGCCATGACCGAGCTCGGTGGCGGTTCGGACGTGCAGAACCTCGAGACCACCGCGACCTTCGACCGCGAGACGGGCGAGTTCGTCGTCCACTCCCCCACTCCGAGCTCGGAGAAGTGGTACATCGGGAACGCCGCCCGTGACGGTTCCATGGCCGCCGTCTTCGCCCAGCTCATCACGCATGACGAGGAGGGCGAGGAGGTTCACCACGGGGTCCACTGCCTGCTGGTGCCGATCCGGGACGAGGACGGGAACGACCTGCCGGGCGTCACCACCACCGACCACGGCCACAAGGGCGGCCTGCTGGGCGTGGACAACGGCAAGATCATGTTCGACCACGTCCGGGTGCCCCGCGAGGCGCTCCTCGACCGGTTCGGCGCCGTGGACGCCGAGGGTCGGTACTCGTCGCCCATCGATTCGGTCGGTGCCCGCTTCTTCACGATGCTCGGAACGCTGATCCGCGGCCGCGTGTCGGTGGGTGCGGCCGCCGGTGCCACCGCCCGGACCGCGCTGGCCCTGGCGGTGCGGTACTCGCTGATCCGCCGCCAGTTCGACCACCCCGAGACGGGCAAGGGGATCCCGCTGCTGGAGTACCGCGAGCACCAGCGGCGCTTGATGCCGCGGATCGCCCGCGCGTACGCCTACGCGTGCGCCCAGAACGCGATCGTCGCCGACCTGCACGACTTCGAGAAGAACCCGGATGCGTTCGACGCCGAACGTCGGCGCGAGATGGAGTCCCACGCCGCGGGCATCAAGGCCACGGTGACGGGGTTCGCCAACGACACCATCATCGAGGCCCGCCTCGCGTGCGGCGGTGCCGGGTACATGTCCGAGAACCTGCTCACCGAGATGCGCAAGGACTGCGACGTCTTCTCCACGTTCGAGGGCGACAACGTGGTGCTCACGCAGTTGGTGGCCAAGGAGCTGCTCGGCGCCTACGCCGCGGAGTTCGGGGACATGGACCAGCGCGAGACCGTGGCCTTCGCGCTCACCACCGCGGTGGACGTGGTGCAGGAGAAGGCGCGTGCGTCGACGCTGTGGCAGAAGCTCATCGACACGGTGACGGACCGGGAGAACACCGACCTGCTCGACCGCGCCAACCAGCTGGAGCTGCTGGTCGACCGGGAGGAGCATCTGTTGGAGACCGTCGCACGCCGCCTGCGCAAGGCCCAGGGGGAGGACGGTTCGGCGGCGTTCAAGGTGTTCAACTCGGCGCAGGATCACATGCTGCAGGCCGGACGCGCCCACATGGACAGCTGGGTGTTCGCCCGCTTCGCCGAGGCCGTGGACGCCTGCGAGGACCCGGAGGCCAAGGAGGTCTTGGGGACGCTGTGCGATCTGTACGTCCTGGACATCGTGGACCGCGACAAGGGCTGGTTCCTCGAGCACAACCGTCTGACGACCGAGCGCACCAAGGCCGCGACCGCCGCCCGCAACCGCCTGTGCACCAAGCTCGCGGGCAAGGCGCGGACCCTGGTGGACGCGTTCGCGATCCCCGAGTTCGTCTTCGACGTCCCGATGCTCACCGACGGCGGGGTGGACGCCCCGCTCGAGACCACATCGGGAGCCGGCGAGCGCGACTGACGGGCCGCCGGCCGCAGATCCCGG
>NZ_JAALDW010000238.1:0-5478 GCF_014145055.1 Dietzia sp. DQ11-38-2 | reverse complement strand
CCACGTGGCTCCGGCTCCAGCACCGGCCCCGGCCCCGGCGAGACAGCCGTACCGGCCCGCCACTGTAATCCCGCCGGCGCCGCCGCCCCCTCCGGCGCCTGCGCCCGCACCTCCGGCCATCAACATCCCGCTACTCCCGGTTCAGCCGCCCCCAGTTGTTCAGCCGAAGCACGTGACCATCGGTTGACGCTCCACCACATCAACGAAAGGACCCACCATGGACCCCATCACCGCTCTCATCGCCCTTGGAGCGGCGATTCTGCCGTATCTCGGTCCCGCCGCGGCGCTCGGTGTCTCACCGCTCGCTGCTGGGATCGGCGCCGCCGGACTCGGCACCGGTAGCGCAGTCTCGGCTCTCGGGCTCGGTGGCGCAGCCGCGGCCAATCCGTTCACCGGAGCAGGTCTCCAGAGTGCGAGTGCGGATGGTTTCAACAATGGCGCGGCCGCTGTGGCGGGAGCGGTCAACGGCCTCAACATCCCGGGAGTGCACCTCACCGTCAACTGAACTCCAGCACCGACCGCGTCCTGCGGCCTCCGACTCCGGTTGGGTGGCCGCAGGGCGCCGGTGCTTGAATAGCGCGATGAGCAGCGTGACCTACCTCCAGCAGACCGACGCGTCGTGGTTGCGCCCGGCACGCCGCGCAGACCTGACGATCTCCCGGGTCTTCCCGGCTGAACCCGTCTTCAACTCACGGATGTACCGGGAGATCGGTGGCAGCTGGAACTGGACCGACAGACTCGACTGGTCGGACGGGCGCTGGGCCTCCTATTGCGCTGACCCCTGCGTCACCACCTTCCGGGCGAGCCGGGGGGGCGAGGCCGCCGGATTCGCCGAACTGCGCATGAGCCCGTGCGGAGACGAACCGGGTACAGAACTCGACGACCCTGCGGACGGCGTTGATGTCGAGATCGTCTACTTCGGGCTGCTCCCCCGGTTCGCCGGCCTGGGCCTGGGCGGATGGTTCCTCTCCGAGATCACCCGTATCGCGTGGCAGGTCCCGGGGTGCCGCCGGGTCTGGCTGCACACCTGCGTGGACGACTCCCCTGCCGCGATACCGAACTACCTGTCCCGAGGTTTCGTCGAATACGCCCGGGAGTCCACCGGCTGCACGGACTGCACAGCCCTGGCCCAGGCCTGAGTCACTGGGCTGACTCACTGGGCTGAGAGCCGACTCAGGGCCCGCCCGCTCATCCGGGAGACCAGCCTCTCCGACACGGTGCCGAACGTCTGCAGGTCGTCGTCGTCGAGCCCCTCGAACAGCCACTCCGCCAACGCCACCCGCGCCGACACGACCTCGTCCACGATCCGACGCGACTCGTCGGTGAGGTTGACCAGCCGGACCCGCCGGTCGTCCGGCGGCATGGTCCGGACCACGTGGCCGCTCGCGACCAGACCGTCGACCAGTGCGGTGACCTGGCGCGGTGAGCAGTCGAGGAAGGTCGCCAGCTCCACCTGCTTGCACTCGCCCTCGAGCCCCAGGACGAACAGCAACTCGAGCCGCGGAACGGTGAGGCCGTAGTTCGCCGCGGCGCGTTCGATCGATCCCGACATCTCCTCGGCCAGCATCAACGCGCGGTCGAGAATCTCACTCACGGATAGCGCCACGTGTATATAGTTACCACTATTCACCTTTCCCACCCCTGCCGACCCGGCGGGGGACGAGGCGCAGGAGACACCGTGAACGTGACCATCCCGGCGGGATTCGACTTCACCAACCCGGACCTGTTCGAGAAACGGCTCCCACACGAGGAGTGGCGCCAGCTCCGGCAGTCCGAGCCGATCCGCCGCGTCGACAAGCGGCCCGGCTCAGACGGTTTCGACGACGACCATTACTGGCTGGTGACCAGACACGCCGACGTCAAGGAGATCTCGCGCCTCACCGGGGAGTTGTTCTCCGCGGGGGAGAACACCATGATCCCGCGCTTCTCCGAGGGCACCGACCGCTCGATCATCGAGGCCCAGCGGGAGATGCTCGTCAACGAGGACGGCGAGATCCACAAGAAGCACCGGCGCATCATCTCCCGCGGATTCACCCCCCGAGGCGTGGCCGGGATGCGGGACGAGCTCGCCGACCGGGCGCGTCAGATCGTCACCGCCGCCGCCGAGTCGAACGCCGACGACTTCGTCACCGCTATCGCCTCCGAGCTCCCGCTGCAGGCGATCGCGGATCTGCTGGGCGTGCCGCAGGAGGACCGCCACAAGATCTTCGAGTGGTCCAACATCATGACCAGCTACGACGCCGGCGGCGACCCGGATGCTCCCGCCATCGCGTCCATGGAACTCATCGGCTACGCCAACGCCATGGCCGAGGACCGTGCCGCCAATCCGCGGGACGACATCGTGACGAAACTCGTCCAGGCCGACGTCGACGGCGAGCACCTGTCTGCCGAGGAGTTCGGCTGGTTCGTCACGCTCCTCGCGGTGGCCGGCAACGAAACCACCCGCAACGCCACAACCCACGGGATGGTGGCCATGCTGGAGAACCCCGACCAGTGGGAGCTGTTCAAGCGCGACCGGCCCGAGACGGCCTACGACGAGATCCTGCGGTGGGCATCGCCGATCACCCAGTTCCAGCGCACCGCCATGGAGGACGTCGAGATCGGGGGAGTGTCCATCGCCAAAGGTGATCGCGTGCTGATCTGCTACGGGTCCGCCAACTTCGACGAGGAGGTGTTCGACGACCCGTTCACCTTCAACATTCTCCGCGATCCGAACCCGCACGTGACCTTCGGCGGCCAAGGTCCGCACTACTGCCTCGGCGCCAACCTCGCACGGATGCAGCTCGAGCTGATCTTCAACGCCGTCGCCGACTACTTCCCCGACCTGACCTCACTCGGCGAGCCCACCCGGCTGCGGTCCGGGTGGCTCAACGGCCTCACCGAGTGGAAGGTCGAGCTGGGCGCCTGCCCCGTAGCCCGCTGAGCAGCGGCTCGCTGAACGCTGGCGGCGGCGCGGGCGGGGGACAGGCCGGGCCACGCTCACCCGGCCACCCTCACCCGAGCCCGGCCAGCAGGACCATGTAGGCCGCCGTTCCGAGGATGATGCTCACCGCCGCGCGCCGAAACGCCAGGTGCACGGCCAGCGTGAGCGCCAGCGCCGCGGTGGCGGGCAGCCACGAGCCGAGCTCGGCGGAGGTGTCGCGAAGGGTGTAGACCACCAGCACCGCCATCACCCCGGCCGGCATCGTGCGGCCCAGATAGCGCACGAGACTCGAGTCGCGGAGCCTGGTCAGAGCGACGAACGGCGCGGCGCGTAGTGCCACCGTCACGACGAACATCACGCCCAACCCGGCCAGCAGGTAGTCGGCCCCTAGCACCGGGACGGCGGTCACCGGGGTTTTCACGTCGGTTCCCGCCCCTCGCGGGTCGCCCATACGTACCGCGCGATCAACACGGCCACGAAGGCGCACAACCCGACGATGAGCATCTGGTCCGGGGCCAGCCACGCCGCCACCAGACCGCACACCAGGCCGATCACAGGCGCCGGTAGGTCTCCCGAGGCGCGCCACGCGTCCACCGCGAGGACGGCGAAGAGCGCGGTCAACGCGAACTGCAGACCGTCCAACCCCTCCGGCAGGGTCGTGCCGACGAGCGCCCCGACGATGCCGGGGGCGACCCACAGGGTCTGACAGGTGATCGCGATGGTCAGTGTCCGCGGCCCCGTCATCTCACTGCGCTTCTTGGTGGCGGTGATCGCGTAGACCTCGTCCGTGAGCGCGTACACCGAGTAGAGCCGACCGAGCCGCGAGCGGATCGCCCCCAACGGGAAGCTGAGCCCGTAGAACACGTGACGGAAGTTGACGAGGAACGCCGCCGCCGCCAGCGAGTACAGGGGAGTGACCGCGGTGAGCAGACCGATCGCCAGGAACTCCATGGACCCGGCGTAGATCATCACCGAGAACACCGGGGCCCACCACCACGCGAACCCCGCCTGGGTGAGCAGCACCCCGAACGCCAGCCCCAGAGGGATCAGACCCAGCCCGACGGTCGAGCAGTCGGCCAGACCCTTACGGATCTCTGCACTGGTAGAGGAGCCGGACTGCACGCCGAGCAGTGTAACGACCGCGGAAGCCTGGCCACCCCCGACGGGAGGCGGCACACTGGGTCCCGTGAGCGTGCGCGAGGCCACTCCGCCGCCCGGGGTCAGGCGGCTGGTCCCCTATGCCGTGGAGGGGATCGGCCCGCGGCCGCAACGGCCACCCCACCGGGGACTGCCCACCTCCTCCCTCACCGTGGTCGTGGCCACGGACTCTCCGCTGTTGTGCTCGTATTCCTACGACGAGTGGGCCCGCGGGGAGGGGGTGCGCCACGACGTGTGCATCGGCGGGTTTCACACCCGGCCCGTCTATCTGCAACGACCGGATCGCGAGGAAGGGGTCCAGGTCGAGGTGCACCCCCTCGCCGCGCGACGCCTGCTCGGGGTACCCGCGGCAGCTCTCTCCGAGCTCACCCATGACGGCGAGGACGTCCTCGGGTCGCGGATCCGGGCGCTCCACTCGCGTGTGGCGTCAGCCCATCCCCGTGACCGCGCGGCGCTCGTGGCCGCCGGGTTGGCCTCGGCGGCGGGCAGGTACGAGCGCGTGCCCGGGCCACGCCGGGAGGTGGTGGGCGCATGGCGCCTGCTCGGGCGTTCCGGTGGCCGGATGCGGGTGGCAGACGTCGCCTCCGAGGTGGGGGTCACGCCCCGGCATCTGTCGACGCTCTGCAGGGCTGAACTGGGGATCGGCACCAAAGCACTCGCCGACCTGATGCGCTTCGAGGCGACCCACTCTGCGCTGAGGGAGGCCGTTCGCCGGTCCACGGGGCCACGGCCGGTCGGACTCCGACTGGCCGACCTCGCCCATGACCACGGGTACGCCGACCACGCGCACCTCGACGCCGCCTACCGGCGGTACGCGGGCACATCACCGACGAACTGGATCGCCGAGGAGTTCCGAAACATCCAAGCCTGGCCACCCGACCCCGGAGCAGACTCATCGGCATGACTACTCACGAACCCGGCGCCGCACCCGCGCCCACCGTCTGGCACTGCTTCCGCTGCACCGACTCCCGCCTCGTCATCGACTGGCTCGTCGACACACTCGGCTTCGTCGAGACCGTCTCGCACCCCGACGACGGCCGCATCGTCCACGCCGAACTGCTCTGGCCGGAGGGCGGAGGCGTCATGCTGGGGGACGGTGGGAGAGGGGACGACGACCCACACGCCACACCACCCGGGTCGGGTCTCGCGTACGTCGTGACGGCCGACTCCGATGCCGTCTACCAGCGCGCCCTGGCGGCGGGGGCCGAGATCGTCATGGAGATGCACGACACCGACTACGGTGATCACACCTTCTCCGCCCGAGACCCCGAGGGGAACGTGTGGTCGGTGGGGCAGTACCGGGGGCACCCGGCGCCCGATGCGGTCACCGGGTGACGACCGGGCGCACCGGCCGGGATCACCGGGCCCGATCGAGCCGCGGCACGACGGGCACCGCC
>NZ_JAALDW010000237.1:0-3993 GCF_014145055.1 Dietzia sp. DQ11-38-2 | reverse complement strand
GCGGCGGGGCGGCGCCCGGCACGGCGTCGGGGAAGGAGCGGTAGACGACGACGAGCTGGTCGCTCTCCTCGAAGGCGGCGGGGTGCGCGACGGGCTCGAGGTGCACCGACGGCACCACCACGGCACGGTGGTCGTGCCAGTCGCCGAGGAAGGCGGCGGGGGGCGCCAGACCCAGTGACCGCGACCGACCGTGCAGCGCGCGGAGCAGGTCCGGGACGGTTATCAGACGGTCGGGCACCCGTTCATGCTTACACGCGACTGTGCAGGTGAAGAAGTTATTACCTTGCACTCTGCGGAAGTTGTTGACAAGGTTTCATGAATGTCCAGTTCCAGCCAACAGAAGAGTGACCCCGCCTCGACTCCGGTCGGTAAGCCCCGAGCCGACCTCGCCGTGATCATCCCGACCACCGTGATCGCCCTCATCGTGGTGGTCTGGGGTGCGTTCTACACGGCGTCGTTCGAGAACGCCGCGGGTAATGCGTTCTCGCTGGTGGTCGAGACCGTGGGCTGGTTGTTCATCCTCGTCTCCACCACCGTCGTGGCCTACACGATCTACCTCGCGTTCTCCCGCTTCGGCGGGATCCGTCTGGGTGGCGACAACGAGAAGCCGGAGTACTCCACCAAGTCCTGGATCGCGATGATGTTCGCCGCCGGTATGGGCATCGGCCTGATGTTCTACGGCGTCTCCGAGCCGCTCACGCACTACCAGACCCCGCCCCCCGGGCAGGAGCAGCAGTACGACGTGGCCATGGCCACCACGGCCTTCCACTGGACCCTGCACCCGTGGGCGATGTACGCCGTCGTCGGCCTCGCGCTCGGCCTGGCCGCGTACCGCTTCAAGCGCGGGCATCTGGTCTCCCAGGCGTTCGTCCCGCTCATCGGTCAGAAGCGGGCCAGCGGGTGGATCGGCAAGGTGCTCGACGTGGCGACCGTCGTGGCCACCATCTTCGGCACCGCGGCCTCGCTGGGGCTGGGCGCGCTGCAGATCCGGGCCGGGCTCAACGAGACCGGCGCGGTCGACGGCGGCGGGATCGCCCTCGTGGTGGGCGTCATCGTGGTGCTGGGACTGGTGTTCCTCGCCTCGGCCGCCTCCGGGATCGGCAACGGCATCCGGATCCTGTCCAACATCAACCTGGTGCTGGCCGTCTCGCTCGCCCTGTTCGTGGCCATCTTCTCGGGGGCCCTGTTCTTCATGCTCGACCTCATCCCCACCACGATCGGCACCTACTTCTCCGACTTCTTCGAGATGGCCTCCCGCACCGCGGTGAGTGAGAACGGTGAAGCCGCCGGGTGGCTGTCCTCGTGGACCGTCTTCTACTGGGCGTGGTGGATCTCCTGGTCGCCCTTCGTCGGCATGTTCCTCGCCCGGATCAGCCGCGGCCGCACGGTCCGCGAGTTCATCATCGGCGTGGTCCTGGTCCCCAGCACCCTGTCGGTGATCTGGTTCTCCATCTTCGGTGGCTTCGCCCTCTACCTCGAGGAGGCCGGACGAAGCGTCTTCGGGGACGGTTCTCTCGAACCGCAGCTGTTCAACCTGCTCCGCGAGCTCCCCCTCGCGCCGGTGCTGATGGTGGTGGCGATGGCGCTCATCGCCGTCTTCTTCATCACCTCGGCCGACTCGGCGTCGATCGTCATGGGCGGGATGGCCCAGTACGGGATCGAGGAGCCCTCGCGGTGGATCGTCATGCTCATGGGCTCGTTCACGGCCGCGGTCGCGATCATCATGCTGGTGGCCGGTGACGGAGGCGGGAACGCGCTGTCGAGTCTGCAGAACATGACCATCATCGCGGCGTCACCGTTCGTGCTGGTGCTGATCGCCCTGTGCGTGTCGATCCACAAGTCGCTCTCGAGCGATCCGGCGGCCGAGAACGCATGAGGCGGGCCGGGTGTACGCCCGGCACGGACCCCGCGGACGCGACCACTAGTCTGGGACCCATGGCGAAGACAGTCCTGACCGCGGTCGCATGGCCGTACGCGAACGGCCCCCGGCACATCGGTCACGTCTCGGGTTTCGGGGTGCCGTCGGACGTCTTCTCCAGGTACCAGCGGATGGCGGGCAACGACGTCCTGATGGTCTCGGGCACCGACGAGCACGGCACCCCGCTTCTGGTGCAGGCCGAGAAGGAGGGCGTGTCGGTCCAGTCACTCGCCGACCGGTACAACCGGGTCATCGTCGACGACCTGGCGGGCCTGGGGCTGAGCTACGACCTGTTCACCCGGACCACCACCCGGAACCACTACGCGGTGGTCCAGGAACTCTTCCGCGGTCTGCACAGCAACGGGTACATGGTGGCCAAGACCACCACCGGGGCCGTGAGCCCGTCCACGGGCCGCACGCTGCCGGACCGGTACATCGAGGGCACCTGCCCGATCTGCGGCTACGACGGTGCCCGCGGTGACCAGTGCGACAACTGCGGCAACCAGCTCGACCCGGCGGACCTGACGAACCCGGTCTCCAAGATCAACGGGGAGACCCCGACGTTCATCGAGACCGAGCACTGGTTTCTCGACCTGCCCGCGCTCGCGGACTCGCTGGGGGACTGGCTCTCCGGGCGGAAGGACTGGCGACCCAACGTCCTGAAGTTCTCGCTCAACCTCCTCGAGGACCTTCGTCCGCGGGCGATGAGCCGCGACATCGACTGGGGTATCCCGATCCCGGTCGAGGGGTGGCAGGATCGCGGAGACAAGAAGCTCTACGTGTGGTTCGACGCCGTCGTGGGGTACCTCTCCGCCTCCATCGAGTGGGCCTGGCGCTCCGGCGAGCCCGAGGCGTGGCGGCGGTGGTGGACCGACCCCGAGGCCGTGTCCCACTATTTCATGGGCAAGGACAACATCACCTTCCACTCGCAGATCTGGCCGGCCGAGCTCATCGGCTACGACGGCCGGGGCGCGCACGGCGGACGGCCGGGGGCGCTCGGCGCGCTGAATCTGCCCACCGAGGTGGTCTCGTCCGAGTTCCTCACCATGTCCGGGTCCAAGTTCTCCTCCTCGCGCGGGGTGGTGATCTACGTCCGCGACTTCCTGGCGGAGTTCGGCCCCGATTCGCTGAGGTACTTCATCTCGGTGGCCGGCCCGGAGAACCAGGACACCGACTTCACCTGGGACGAGTTCGTCCGACGTACCAACGCCGAGCTGGTGGGCGGCTGGGGCAACCTGGTCAACCGCACGGTGTCGATGGCGCACAAGAACTTCGGCGAGATCCCCCGGCCCGCGACCCTGACCGATCTGGACGCCGAACTGCTGCGCGACGCGGAGGCCGCCTTCGCCACGGTCGGCGGCCATCTCGAGCGTTCCCGCTTCAAGGCCGGTGCCACCGAGGCCATGCGGATCGTCGGCGCCGCCAACCGGTACATCGCCGCCACCGAACCGTGGAAGCTCGCCAAGGACCCCGACCAACGCGAGCGCCTGGGCACCGTCCTGCACACCGCCCTGCAGGTGGTCTCCGACGCCAACACCCTGCTCACCCCCTATCTGCCGTCCGCCGCGCAGCAGATCCACGGCGCGATCGGCGGGCAGGGGGTGTGGGCCGCGGCGCCGCAGGTCCACGAGGTGACCGACGACATGCCGGTGGACCTGGTCGGTGCGGGGCTGCCCGAGGCCGGTCGCAGCTATCCCGTCATCATGGGTGACTACGCCTCCGAGCAGGCCCGGTGGGCGCGTACCGAGCTGACCCCCGGGACCCCGCTGGCCAAGCCCAGCCCCCTGTTCGCCAAGGTCGACCCGGATCTCGCCGAGACCGGGCCCGACTGGGCGCCGATCCAGCAGGCGGAGTGACCGGGACCCATGGGTAAGCGCAAGCCCCGTCCGACGCCCGTCCTCCCCGAGCCGCTGCCGGGCCTGGTCGACGCCCACACGCACCTGTACTCCTGCGGTCATCGCACGGCGGACGAGGTGCGTGGCGCGGCGGATCGGGCGGCCCTGGCGGGGGTGGCGGCGATGGTGACCGTGGGCGACGACCTGGCGGAGTCCGAGGCCGTGGTGGCCGCCGCCGAG
>NZ_JAALDW010000236.1:0-9557 GCF_014145055.1 Dietzia sp. DQ11-38-2 | reverse complement strand
GAGTGACCGAGCGCCTGAGTGACCGTCAGATCTTGCGCAGACGCAGACGCTGAATGGAGTGGTCGGAGTTCTTCCGCAGTACCAGTGTGGCCCGGGGGCGGGTGGGCAGGATGTTCTCCACCAGGTTGGGTCGGTTGATCGAGTTCCAGATCTCACGCGCCGCCAACCGGGCCGCCTGGTCGGACAGGTCGGCGTAGTGCGCGAAGTGTGAGTTGGGGTTGGAGAACGACGTGCGGCGCAGTTCCAGGAACCGCTCGACGTACCACGTCTCGATGTCCTCGATCCGCGCGTCCACGTAGAGCGAGAAGTCGAACAGGTCCGAGACCATCAGCCGGGGGCCCGTCTGCAGGACGTTCAGTCCCTCGACGATGAGGATGTCCGGGCGCTCGACCTCGATGAACTCGTGGGGGACGATGTCGTACTTGGTGTGCGAGTACACCGGCGCGCGCACGACCGGGGCGCCGGACTTGACCTCCGTGACGAACCGCAGCAGTGCGCGACGGTCATAGGATTCAGGGTAGCCCTTGCGGTGCATCAATCCGCGCCGCTGGAGCTCACGGTTGGGGTACAGGAAGCCGTCGGTCGTGATGAGGTCGACCCGGGGGTGGGAGTCCCAGCGGGTCAGCAGAGCGCGCAGCACACGCGCCGAGGTGGACTTGCCCACGGCCACCGACCCGGCAACCCCGATCACGAACGGCATGGGAGCGTCCACGGTCTCGCCGAGGAACAGGTTGGTGGACTGGAAGAGGCGCTGCCGGGCCGACACCTGGAGGTGGATGAGCCGGCTGAGCGGCAGGTAGATCTCCGCGATCTCGTCCAGGTCCAGGTGTTCACCCAGACCACGCAATCCCTCGAGGTCCTGCTCGGTGAGCACCATCGGCATGGCTCGCCGCAGTCGGCGCCAGCTCCGGCGGTCGAACTCCACGTACGGCGTGTAGTCGCCGGCATGTCTGCTCACGATTGCTGATTGTGTCAGGTGCCCACGGGGAAGAGGCCTCCAGGTGCCCTGCCACTAGACTGACGACGACGACGAGACGAGCCGTGGCCGCACACGATTCGTACGAAGTGAGAAGCCCACGCGCGAGGAGCAACGATGACCGACCCGAACACCGACGTGTTCACCGCCTCCCTGTCCGATCTCGATCCGGAGGTCGCCGAGGCGATGGCCGGCGAGCTGGCCCGTCAGCGGGACACGCTCGAGATGATCGCGTCGGAGAACTTCGTCCCGCGCTCGGTGCTGCAGGCACAGGGGTCCGTGCTCACCAACAAGTACGCCGAGGGCTACCCGGGTCGTCGATACTACGGCGGGTGTGAGCACGTCGACGTGGTGGAGAACCTGGCCCGCGATCGCGCCAAGGAGGTGTTCGGCGCCACGTACGCCAACGTCCAGCCGCACGCCGGCGCCCAGGCCAACGCCGCGGTGCTCATGGCGCTCGCGACGCCGGGCTCCAAGATCATGGGCCTGTCCCTGGCACACGGTGGTCACCTCACCCACGGCATGAAGCTCAACTTCTCCGGTCAGCTGTACGAGGTCGCCGCCTACGAGGTGGACCCGGAGACCATGCAGATCAACATGGACACCGTCCGCGAGATGGCGTTGGAGGAGCGGCCCGATGTGATCATCGCAGGGTGGTCGGCGTACCCGCGCACGCTTGATTTCGCGAGGTTCCGCGAGATCGCCGATGAGGTCGGCGCCAAGCTCTGGGTGGACATGGCCCACTTCGCGGGACTGGTGGCCGCGGGTCTGCACCCGAGCCCCGTGCCCCATGCCGACGTCGTGTCCACCACGGTCCACAAGACCCTGGGCGGGCCGCGTTCCGGCATGATCCTCACCAACGACCTCGACCTGTTCAAGAAGCTCAACTCGTCGGTGTTCCCGGGTCAGCAGGGCGGCCCGCTCATGCACGCGATCGCCGCCAAGGCCACCGCCATGAAGATCGCCGGCACCGAGCAGTTCCGCGAGCGGCAGCAACGCACGATCGAGGGCGCCAGGATCCTCGCCGAGCGCCTGACAGAGCAGGACTGCCGGGACGCCGGGGTGTCGGTGCTCACCGGGGGGACCGACGTCCACCTCGTGCTGGTGGATCTCCGCGAGTCGGAGCTCGACGGCCAGCAGGCCGAGGACCTCCTCCACGAGGTCGGGATCACCGTCAACCGCAACGCCGTGCCGTTCGACCCCCGTCCGCCGATGGTGACCTCCGGCCTGCGGATCGGTACGCCCGCGCTGGCCACCCGAGGTTTCGGGGCCGAGGACTTCCGCGAGGTCGCGGACATCATCGGCACCGCCCTCGCGGCGGGCGCGTCGGCCGACATCGCCGCCCTGCGTGAGCGGGTGTCCGCGCTGGCCGCGGCGAAGCCGCTGTACGAGGGCCTGGAGGACTGGACGATCCTGGGCTGAGGCTCCGGGCCGCGTAGCGCAGCAGACCCCCGCAGTGCCCGGCTGCGGGGGTCTGTCGTCTCAGGGAACGGTGGCCTGGCCCGCGGCGTGGCCCGCCGGCGGGGTCCATGGTGGCGGGGGTCCGCGCGAGGTCAGTCGGTGAAGCGGACCCTCGGGGTCCGGCAGATGAGCAGGCGCCGAACCTTGTCCTGCCCGGTGAGTTGCGCGGTGGCGTTGAAGCTGGCCTCGAACTCCCCGTCACGCCGGGTCTCCCCGAGACACAGCTCGGTGTCCCCGACCCGCGTGCCGCTGAGGATGTGGTGGGTCAGGACGCTCTTCTCGCGCTGTTCGAGGTAGACCACCAGACCGGCTCTGTCCCCCTCGAACTCTGCGGCGGACTCGCCCGTGGAGAACAGGATGGACAGCCGGAAGTCCTCGGTGATGTGGTTGAGGACCCGGTCCGGATCGTCGGAGTCCATGATCTCGAACCAGGCGTGCAGCAGGGGGGTGTCGGTGGACATGGTGGTTCTCCGTTCGGGGGGTCGGTGTGGGCGGGGTCGGATCAGGAGCGGTCGAGGGTGGGGGAGACGAGCCCGAGCTCCGGGTCGAAGGCCACCTGGTACCCGGAGATGAGCCCGTCCTCGTCGATTCGGGCGGATGCGAGGAAATGGCCGGTGATCGTGACGCCGTCCTCGACCACGGCGCCGTAGACGAACTCGAGCTCACCGGTGCGGGTGGCGTGGGTGGGGACGTGACGCCGGTCGATGGGACCGCGCCCCTCGAGGTACCGGCGGACGCCGTCGCGGTCCGTGCCGCGCACGGCAGTGCCCGGGAGGAGGATGGCGAAGGAGACGTCCGGCGACAGGAGGGCGAGACCGGACTCAAGGTCTCCCGAGTCCACGTGGGCGTAGTAGGTGACGAGGGTGGAATCGGGCAGGGCGGAATCGGGCGAGGTCATGAATCGAACTTAGTTTAGGATCGGGCCCGACCTCAAGAGCTTGCGTGATGCGCCTCACTATGTTGTCATGGGTTGAAGTGAACTCAACTCAATTACACGACGCGGGGCACCCCACCTCCACGGCGTAGGAGAGGACTTCCCGTGACACAAGTGACACGAACGGCGCGACCCGAGGCCGACCCGTCGATCATCCTTCCGACCCCGGAGCGTGACGAGTTGCGCGCGGTGGTGGCCCGGTTCGTGGCCCGGCACGGCACCCACGAGGCGGTCCGCGAGTCGATCGACTCCGACTCGGGCTACTCGGAATCCCGGTGGCGCAGACTCAACGATGAACTGCAGGTCGCCGCCCTCGCCGTGCCCGAGGAACTCGGTGGGCACGGTTTCGGTTTCGCGGACCTGGGCGTGGTCCTCGAGGAGACCGGAGCCGCGCTGCTCCCGGAGCCGCTCCTGGTCAGTGCCGTAATTGCCGGGCAGGCGCTGGTCCGAGCGGATGACCCGGCATCGCTGGACGATCTCCTCGGAGCGGTCATGGAGGGACGCCGCACGATCGGGGTGTCGCTCGACGGCGAGGTCACCCTCTCGGCGGGTGCCGGGGCGACGGGCGAGGCGGGTTCCGTCGTCAACGGGCTCGTCCCGGGCGTGCTCTGGGGGGAGGCGGTCGACTCGCTCGTGGTCGTGGCGTCCTCCGGAGCGGAGAAGGCGCTCGTGGTGGTGGACCTCACCGGAGCAGAACGTCGCCCGCGAGAGGTCGTCGACCTGACCAGGCGCCGCGCCGACGTGCAGTTGGTGGACGCGCCCACGAGGATCCTCGTCGGTGCCGCACGGTTCCTGGACGTGGTCCGTGAGTTGACGCTCATCACCGGTGCGGCGCTCGCCGCCGAACACGCGGGGATCGCCGCCCGGCTGTTGGATGACACGGTCGCCTACGTCCAACAGCGTCATCAGTTCGGACGTGCGATCGGGTCTTTCCAGGCCATCAAGCATCGCCTGGCCGATATGCTGGTCGACCGCGAGCGGGCCCGGTCCGCCGCGATGTACGCCCTCGCGGTTCTCGACGAGGACGACGCCCGCGACGCCGAGCTGGCCGTGGCGGTCGCATCGGCGGTGTGTGCGGATGCCGCCACGAGGAGCGCCTACGAGGCGATCCAATTGCACGGTGGGATCGGCTTCACGTGGGAGCACTCCGCCCACTTCTACCTTCGTCGCGCTCTCGGGGACGAGGGTGCCTTCGGGGGCGGCCGGAAAGCCCGCCGGTCGATCGCGGATCTCGTCGGGGTGTAGGGGTGACCATGACTGATCCCGCGGCCGTGACCCCGCCCGAGCCCCTCGGTGCGCACGATCTGATCACCACCACCCGCGCGGTGCGCCGGCGACTCGATCTGGGGCGCGAGGTGGACCCGCGAACGCTGGAGGAGTGCGTGGCCGACGCCCTCCAGGCGCCCCAGGGCTCCAATCTCATGCGCACCGAGTTCGTGATCGTCCGCGATCCCGCGCGCATCGACCGCCTCGGCCGGATCTACCGGGAGGAGTTCGACGGGTTCTATCGCGCGAGCGACGTGGGGCTGTTCCACCGTGTCGACGCCGACCCCACGCACGCGGCCCAGAGCAGACGCACCAGGGACTCGGCCGAGCACCTCGCGGCGGTGATGTCCCGGGTGCCGGTGATCGTCATCCCGTGTCTGACGCCCCGGCTGGCCGAGGGTGATGTGCTGGCGGCCAAACACAGGCTCGCGACGGTGTATCCGACCGTGTGGAACTTCATGCTCGCCGCGCGGCTTCGCGGACTGGGCACCTGTTGGACGGGGATGACCCTCGGCCGCGAGGACGAGGTCGCCGAGATCGTGGGGATCGATCCCGCCGAGGTGGAACAGGTCTGCATGATCCCGGTCGCCCACTACACCGGTACCACCTTCCGCCCCGCCTGGCGGCCACCGGCGGAGGAGTTCATCCACTGGGACCAGTGGTGAGCGACGGGGCGGGCGCCCACCGATCGACGGCGCGCCCGCTCCGGCACGAGCGCGCGTTCCGGGCCCTCGAGGCCGTCCAACTCACCAACGCGGTGGCCGTGTGGATCCACGTCGTCTCGGTGCAGTGGGTCCTCACCGAGCGAGGTGAGCCCGCGTCGGTGATCTCTCTCGCGCCGGCGGCCATGGCCGTGCCGTTCCTGGTGCTCGCGCTACCGGTCGGGGTGATCGCCGGGTATGCCTCGCGCAAGAAGATGATGGCGCTGGCCACCGTGGCGTCGGCGGGGTCCGCGGTGGCGGCGACCGTGCTCACGGTGACGGGGGCCGACACGGCACTCCCGATGATCTGCTCCGTTCTCCTCGTCGGCACCGCGCTGGTGGTGGTAGGGGTCTCCTGGCAATCGCTTCTTCCGGAGACCGTGGACCGCGGGATGATCCCCACCGCGGCACTGGTCGACGGAGCGGTGTTCAATCTCGCCCGCTCGCTCGGGCCGCTCCTGGCGGGCCTGGGACTGGGACTCGCCGGCGCGGAATGGGCGTTCGCGGTGGTCGCCGTCCTCTCCGTGGGCTGTGCGCTCGCGCTGTGGCGGATGGAGCGGCGGTCGCCCGACCGGACCGCTCCGCGTCGGGCGATCATGCCGGAGATCTCCGGCGCGGTCCGGTTCGTGGTCAACTCGGCGTGGACCACACGGCTATTGTGCCAGCTCTTCCTCTTCGGGATCCCGTCCAGCGCACTCTGGGCGCTCATCTCCCTCGCCGTCTACGACGGTCTCGGGATGGGCGCGGACGGATTCGGGGTGCTCATGGCGCTGATCGGCGCCGGCGCCGTCGTGGCGGTCATGGGGTTCGGTGGGCTGCGGAGGCGGTTGAGGGTCACGGTGTTCGCCGCGTGTGGCGCCCTCGTCTACGCCGCGGCCCTGGCGGTGCTGGCGGTCTCGACGTCGCCGGTCGTGGTCGGGATCGCCATGCTCTTCGCCGGCGCGGCCTGGGTGAGTGTGCAGAGTTCGTGGATGTCGATGGGGCACCAGTTCTTCCCGGACTGGATCCGGCCCAGGCTGATCGCGGTCATCCTGCTGATGGTCCAGGGGACGCAGGCGGCGGGATCGCTCCTGTGGGGGGTCGTGGCCGACGCCGCCGGACTGCAGGCCGCCCTCCTCGTGGCAGCCGGGTTGATGGTGATCAGCTGCGTGTCGCTCCTGCTCGTCGGGTTGGGCGCCGAGAAGGGGATCGAACCGGTCCTCGTCTCCGAACTCGGTGGGCCGGCGGGGCCGTCCGGTGAGGTCACCGACCCGGGTACGCCTCCGGGCGACCGATCGGGACCGGTGGTGGTCCGCTACGAGTACCGGGTGCCGGAGGGTCGCACGCGGGAATTCCTCACTGCGATGCGCCATCTGCGTCGCTCCCGGCTCCGGTTGGGGGGCCGGCGCTGGCGGCTCGAGCGCCCAACCGCGGAGCCCGGCCTGTTCGTCGAGACATACCGGGTGGGCAGCGCCGAGGAGTTCGTCGAACAGGAACACCGGCGCCTCACCGTCCCGGAGACCCGGCTGCGGCACCGGGTGGAGTCGCTGGTGGCCGGGGCGGTCGAGGGGCCGAAGGTGAGCGACCAGCCCCGATAGATGAACTGAGTTCAATTAAGATGCTAGGGTGGTCCCCATCACAGCAGCACTACCTCTCCGGGAGACCCGAATGCAGAACGCCGTCGACCTACTCGTCATCGGTGCCGGCATGGCCGGCCTCACCGCCGCCGCCCGCGCCACCGAACGCGGGGCAACCGTCATGGTGGTGGAGAAAGCCGACGACGTCGGAGGCTCCGCGAGGTTCGCAGGATATGCCTGGACCGCACCCACGCGGCAGATCATGGCGGAGATCAACCCCCATGGGGAGGAGGAGCTCCGCAACGCGGTCGTCGACGACTTCGCCGCCGGGCTCGACTGGATCCGCGGCCGGGGCGTCGACTGCGCCGAGGGAGTCCCCGTGCTGCGCTACGGTGTCGGTCACGCGTTCGACACCAACCAGTATCTCGACGCCTGCGCCCGCGAGATCAGGGCCGCCGGGAACGCGATCCACACTGCCGCCCACGTGCAGGGACTCATCACCGAGGGCGACGGCGTGGCAGGGGCGACGGTCCGGTTGGCCGACGGCGAGGTCCACGAGATCCGGGCGCGACGAGTTCTCCTGGCCACCGGGGGGTTCCAGGCCGACGCGGAGCTGGTGGAGCGCCACCTGCACCCGCTGGCCTCACGATTCCCGCTCCGGTCCAACCCGCACAGCGACGGCGGGGGGCTGAGGCTGGCGGAATCGGTGGAGGCCGGCATCGGCTTCGACGACGCGGGCTTCTACGGCCACCTGATCCCCGCGGGTCTGCCCTTCCGGGACTCCGGCGACTTCGTGGGACTCTCCCTCTACTACTCCGAGCACGCGCTGCTGTTCAACCTCCACGGCGAGCGCTTCGTGGACGAGACCCAGGGGGATCACCTCACGGCGATGGCGCTCATGGAGCAACCCGAGGCCCGCGGCCTGGTGGTCGCGGACGAACGGGTCTACCGCGACTGGATCTGCGGTTCCTACGTCGAGGGTGCGGTCGCGATCGACAAGTACACCGAGGCCTCCAGGCGCGGCGGCCGGTGCGGTCTGGCGGAGACGCTCGAGGAGTTCGAGTACCTGCCCGAGGAGTGGGGTTACGACGGGGCGAGGATCGCCGAGGGGATCCGCCGGGTCAACGAGTCGGGCCAGAAGGTCGTGCCGCCGCGGGAGTACGACTTCGCCCCGCTCGACCGCGGGCCGTATTACATCGTCGAGACGACCCCGGCCGTGACGTTCCCGTTCGTGGGGATCAGGATCGGGGCCGACACGTCGGTCCTGCGCGCCGACGGCACGGTGATCCCGGGCCTGCTCGCCGCCGGGTCGGACACAGGCGGGGTGTACCGCCGCGCCTACGCGGGCGGCCTGGCCACCGCGCTGGTGTTCGGGCTGCGGGCCGGCGACGCGGCCACCGTGGTCTGACACCGCCCCGTCCCCGCCCGATGCCCGCCCCGGAAGGACCCCAGGTGATCACAGAGTTCCCCCACGCTTTCTCCCCGTTCACGCTCGGCGCACTCACCCTGCGGAACCGTCTGGTCGCCCTGCCGGCCGGAACGAGCATGGCCACCGACGGTGTGCCCACCCACGGCGACCAGGAGCACTTCGAGCGCCTGGCCGCCGGCGGTGTCGGGTTGATCATCGGGGGCGCGACCGTGGTGCACCCCTCGACTACCCTGCGGTCCCGCAAGCTGGTCGAGGCCTACAACGACGAGGTGCTCCCCGCCCTCACGGACAAGGCGGCGGCTGTTCACCGGCACGGCGCCAAGATCATCGGTCAGCTGGTCCACCTGGGGCGTGAGTTCATCGGGGGCGAATCGGACTCGCCGCCCTCCGCGCCCTCGGCCGTCAAGACGGCCCGCGACGCCTACCCTCCCCACGAGCTGACGGTCGAGGAGATCGCGGACATCGTCGAGGGGTGGCGGGTCTCCGCCGCGAATCTGGCCCGCGCGGGGTACGACGGCGCCGAGATCCACGCCGCCCACGGCTACCTGCCGGCCCAGTTCATGTCCGCGCTCACCAACAGGCGGACCGACGGGTACGGCGGTGACCTCGTCGGCCGCATGAGATTCCTCGACGAGGTCGTCGCCGCCATGCGGGAGGCGATGCCCGAGAAAATGGTCCTGGGCGTGCGGCTCAGCGGGGAGGAGGATATCCCCGGCGGGATGGGGATAGAGAACTGCGTGAGGATCGCGCGGCACCTCGCCGACTCGGGGGCGGTCGACTACTTCAGCATCACGCACGGCACCCGCGGCACGTACGTCAAGGACGGCACGCATCCCGACGCCGTCGCCGTCGACTCCGCCGCGCGCATCCGCGCCGAGACCGGGATCCCCGTCCTCGTGGGTCAACGCATCCGCGACGCCGCGACCGCCGACCACATCATCAAGACCGGCAAGGCCGACCTGGTGGGCATGGCCCGGGCACTGTTGGCCGACCCGGACCTGCCGGCCAAGTCCGCTCAGGGGCGGCTGGGCGAGATCCGCGGCTGCCTGGGTATCAACCAGGACTGCCGCGCCTTCGACCCGCACCTGCACTGCGCGGTCAACGCCGAGATCGGTCGGGGCCGCCACCGGAATGTGGGCGTCCGTGCGGCGGAGACGAAGGACATCTACGTGATCGGCGCAGGTCCGGCCGGACTCGAGGCCGCGCGCGTCGCCGCCGGCCGCGGCCACCGCGT
>NZ_JAALDW010000235.1:0-4676 GCF_014145055.1 Dietzia sp. DQ11-38-2 | reverse complement strand
CTCCGTCGGCGAGGCCCGCCGCGGGAGTAGAGGGACCGATGGCGCGGCCGCCCGGGGTTGCCTAGGGTTCCGGTGGACCGGACTGACCTGGAGGCCACGTGTCCACACTCGATCTGTTGCTCGCGACGGTCGGCGCGCTCGGCGTCGTGATCGTCGCGGTGTCCGCGCGACTCCACCGGTGGCCCGTGTCGGAGCCCCTCATCGCGCTCGGGGTCGGCATCGTCCTGGGGCCGGCGGTCGCCGGGGTTCTCGACGTCCCCGACATCGTCGCCGACCCCTCGACGCTCCATCGCGGCGCGGAGATCCTTCTCGCCGTCTCCGTGATGGGTGTGGCGCTGCGTTATCCCTTCTCGGCGATACGACGTCACTGGCGGCGTCTGGCCCTCCTGCTGCTGGTGGTGATGCCGGCGATGGCGCTCATCTCCACCGGTCTGGCGATCTGGGCGCTGGGCATCCCCATCGCGGTGGCGTTGCTCTTCGGCACCGCGATCTGCCCCACGGACCCCGTTCTGTCCTCCGCGGCGGTGACCGGCGACGCCGCCGAGCGGGACCTGCCCGAAGACGACCGGCAGCTGCTCTCACTCGAATCGGGGGCGAACGACGGATTGGCCCTTCCTCTCGTCGTGATCGCGCTCGCCGTGGCGACCCCGCTCACCGCCGGGCAGGCCGCCCTGGAGATCGGCTGGCAGATTCTCGGGGCCCTGGCGTTGGGTGTTCTCGCCGGGGTGGCGGCGGCCAAGGCCCTCCATTTCTCGGAGCGCCACGACGCCGCCGAGAACGGCCCGATTCTCATGTTCACCCTGCTGTTGGCCCTCCTGGTCCTGGGCTGCTCGGGCCTGCTGGGAGTCAACGGGGTGTTCGCCGCGTTCGTCTCGGGACTGGCCTTCAACCTGACCAGTGCCGGAAACGAGAGGCGGGTGGAGGTGGAGATCGACGAGGCGATCAACCAGTTCGCGGTCCTACCGTTCTTCCTGGCCCTGGGGGCGATGCTGCCGTGGGCGGAGTGGGCGCGGTTGGGGTGGGGAGCGGTGCTGCTCACCGTCGCGGTGCTCGTACTCCGGCGTCCGCCGGTGCTTCTCGCCCTCATGCGTCCCCTCGGACTGCGCGTTCGCGATGCCGCGTTCCTCGGCTGGTTCGGTCCGGTCGGCGTCGCGGCGGTGTTCTACCTGACCGAGGAGGCGTCCCGGGCGGGTCCGGATTCGCTGCTGCTCGGCGTGGGCACCCTCATCGTGGTGGCCAGCACCCTCGCCCACGGCGTTACCGCGGCTCCCGGTCGTGCGGTGTTCAGAGCCGCCGGTCGACGCGACGACCGGGCCACCGATCACTCCTGCTGAGGGTGCTGCGCACGTCAGGCGGTGCCCGCGTCCGCGTTCCCGGCCTTCCAGGTCTCCCACGGGATGTTCCAGTCACCCAGGCCGTCCCACCCCGGCAGCGTCGGGCCGACCGTGCCGGAGACCTCGAAGATGTCGCCCCGCTTGGCGTTGTCGTAGAACCACTTCGCATCGGCCGTGGTGACGTTGAGGCACCCGTGGCTGACGTTCTGGCTGCCCTGGGCCCAGACGGACCACGGCGCGGCGTGGACGAAGATGCCGCTGTACGACATCCGCGTGGCGTACTGCACCGGGGTGCGGTAGCCGTCCGGCGAGTCGACCGGAACGCCGTAGGTCGAGGAGTCCATCACCATGGAGGCCAACTTCTCCCCGATCACGTACGTGCCGTTCGGCGTCGGGGTGTCGGCCTTGCCCATCGAGGTGGGCATGGTCTTGATCACCTCGCCGTTGCGCTCGACCACGATCTGCTTGGTCGAGTCGTCGACCCGGGAGATGACCGCGTCACCGATCTGGAAATCGCTGCGCACGTTCTCCTGGCCGTACATCCCGCCGCCCAGGTCCTTGCCGTAGATGTCCACGTCGACGTCGATCGTGGTTCCCGGCGCCCAGTACTCGGCCGGACGCCACCGGACCTCCTGGTTGGACACCCAGTAGAAGGCACCCTCCACCTCTGGCTCGGTCCGGATGTGGATGTTGTCCTGCGCCGCGCGACGGTCCGCGATCGGCTCGTCGAACATCACCGCCACGGGTTGGCCGATGCCCACCGTCGCACCCTGACCCGTCGTGAGATACGCGGCGGTGAGGACACGGGGAGTGACGGTGCTGAACGTAACGGTGCTCCGGGTGACCAGACCGGCGTCGTCGGTCGCGGTGGATTCCAGCGTGTACTCGCGGCTGTATCCAAGGTCTTCGGTGGTCCGCCACTCGGTGAGATCCGGGTTGAACTCTCCCTGGACCTGCACGCCCTCCGGGTTGCGCATGACCACCGAATCGAAACGGCCGTCTCTGGCGGTGAGCACCACCGGCTCCGCGGGGTTGGCGTCGAGCGACCCGTCCTCCACGGAGACGTCGATCACCGCGGACGGCTCCGCGGGGGCCTCGGCGACCTGGCCGTCGTCCGCTCCCCCTGACCCGATGGTGCACCCTGTCAACACGAGGGAGCCCGCGAACACGGCGGCCAGCGCGATCCGGGATCTCGACCGCGCGCGGGCCCGGCGTCTGGTCCGATCCGTGTGGCGCACGTTCACTAATGGCCCCTTCCGAGCGTCATGTCCCTTCAGACCATGAACTGAGCCAGAGGGATGTCTTCACAAGTATGCATGCGTCCGCCACTGCATTTCATATCGAATTGATAAAGGATCACCGCCTCCTGGCCCGTCTACCCCCGTCCTGACCAGGCGATTTCGTGTTGACGGCGGGGCCCTGTTACTGTTTCTCTCGCACCACGCGGGCGCCATTAGCTCAATTGGCAGAGCAGCTGACTCTTAATCAGCGGGTTCGGGGTTCGAGTCCCTGATGGCGCACAGAAGCGAGAGGCCCTCCCCGGTCGGGGAGGGCCTCTCGTCGTCGTGGTTCCGGTGAGCGGGCCCGGCGCGGTGAGCGGGCCGGGCGCGCCGACTCAGGCCCGGCGCGCCTCGAGATAGGCCTCGATGCGACGACGCTCCTTGCGCTTGTTGGCGATCGACACCGAGATGCCGCCGAGGATCAGCGCCGCCACTCCGCCGAGCACTGCGAGTACCCGGGGATCGGTGAGGGCGGCAACGGCCCTCTCCTTACCCTCTTCGGCCAGGTTCTTGGGATTGACCCGGTCGACGATCTCGTCCAACGTCGTCGCGAGATCGTCACGCGCCTTGGCGATGTCGCCTTCGATGCTGTCGTAACTCCTGGACACGAGACCTCCGTCAATCGCTCGTCACGCGGCTGGCCGCGGATTCTGGACCCCGCCCACGGTACTGCACCCGCCGATGATCCGCGCCCGCGCGCCGACGCATCGGATAGGTTGGTGTGATCACAGACCCCGACCCGACTCCAGGAGCACCGGTGACCACACCACGGCTCGAGGTGGGCCAGACCGCCCCCGACTTCACCCTCCCCGACGCCGACGGAAACCCCACGTCGCTGCAGGACCTGCTCACCGCGCACGGGCGCGTGGTCGTGTACGTCTACCCAGCCGCTCTGACGCCCGGCTGCACCACCGAGACCGTGGACTTCGAGGGAGCCCTCCAGGAACTGCGGGAGGCCGGTATCGGGGTGGTGGGGGTGTCACCCGACGCGCCGGAGAAGCTCCAGCGCTTCCGGGACAAGCACGGCATCACATTCCCTCTGCTGTCCGATCCGGACAAGACCATGCTCACCGAGTGGGGCGCGTTCGGCGAGAAGAAGAACTACGGCAAAACCGTGATGGGCGTGATCCGCTCGACGTTCGTCGTGGAGTCCGACGGAACCCTCTCCCTGGCCCGGTACAACGTCCGGGCCAAGGGTCACGTGGCCATGCTCTCCAAGCTCCTCGGCGTGGACCTGCCCGAACCCGCGGAGGGCTGAGTTCACCCATGCCGGCCGAACCGCACGAGCGGATGCAGGACCAGACCCCGGACTCTGTTGACGAGGCCGTCCAGGATGAACCGAACATCCTGGTGCCCCGGCGCCGGCCCATCCAGGAGAGGAGCCGGCGCAAGTTTCAGGCACTGCTGTCCTCCGCCCGCGATGTGCTGGTCGAGGTGGGATTCGATTCGTTCACCTGCGAAGAGGTGGCCTCCCGCGCGGGAGTGCCGATCGGGACGCTGTACCAGTTCTTCGCCAACAAATACGTGCTGGTGTGCGAGCTGGACCGCCAGGACGCGCACAGCGTGATCGAGGAGGTCGAACGCTTCGCGCAGAAGATCCCCGCGCTGGACTGGCCGGAGCTGCTCAACGACTTCCTCGACCACCTGGCGGATCTGTGGCTGCGCGATCCCTCCCGGCGAGCGGTCTGGCTGGCCACGCAGGCCACCCCTGCCACTCGAGCCACCGCCGCGGTCAACGAGCGCGAGCTGGCCAGGATGATCGCCAGCGTGCTCGCCCCGCTCATGCCGTCCACCGAACGGCAGCGCCGCGCCTTCATGGCCGAGGTGCTGGTCCACGTGTCCTATTCGATGCTCAACTTCTCCGTCAGCGCCGGCTCCGCCACGGGCGAGGACATCCACGACGCCACCGTCACCGAACTCAAGCGGATGCTCACCGCGTATCTCTGGCTGGCGGAGAAGGAGGCCCAAGCGGACTGACGCCGTCGGCACAGGCGGCGCTTCGCCCCTCGGATTCGCCTGCGCCCCCGGAGGTACGCGGGCGCATCGCGGTCCGAGGGGCGTA
>NZ_JAALDW010000234.1:0-6386 GCF_014145055.1 Dietzia sp. DQ11-38-2 | reverse complement strand
CGTCGCCGTCGGCCCCCGCGTCCCCGTCCGGGCCCGCCGCGGTGCCGTACCGGGCGCCGTCCCCGGGCGTGTCGAGATCCTCGTCGAACGTCGCCCATTCCGGGTGGTCCGACCGGGCGGGGAACACCGTCGCGAGCACCCGGTCTCCCTTGACCGCGAGCCCCGCGACGGTCTGGCCGGCGTGGAGATACGTCTGCACCAGGCTGCCGGCGACCTTCACCGGGACCGTCGGGAGCGAGACCGCCGCCTGGACCGCACGCCCGGGGAGCTCCGCGGCGTACTCGACCGCGGAGGCGGCGACACCGATGGAGACGCGGGTGAGGAAGAAGGGTCGGAGCATGGGAACCTCTCTGCCGGGGGGCGTCCGGGAGGCGTGATGGTCGGAATCCAGTATGAACCGTACCCTGGTGCCATGACCGAGCAGACCGACATGATCGCCGAACCGGCAACCAAGCGAGTGCTTCTCGCGGAACCGCGTGGCTATTGCGCCGGCGTCGACCGGGCCGTCGAAACGGTCGAGAAGGCCCTGGCCAAGCACGGTGCACCGCTGTACGTGCGCAAGGAGATCGTGCACAACAAGCACGTGGTGGAGTCGTTCACCGACCAGGGCGTGATCTTCGTCGACGAGACGGACGAGGTCCCGCACGGCTCGAACCTGGTGTTCTCGGCCCACGGGGTCTCCCCGGCCGTCCGCGAGAGCGCCCTGCAACTGGAGTTGAACACGTTCGACGCGACCTGCCCGCTCGTCACCAAGGTCCACACCGAGGTCAAGCGCTTCGCCCGGGAGGGGTACCTGATCCTGCTGGTCGGCCACGAGGGCCACGAGGAGGTCGAGGGAACCGCGGGCGAAGCGCCCGACGTGGTGACCCTCGTCGACGGCCCCGAGTCCGTCGACGCCCTGGACATCCCCGTCGACGCCGAGAAGTTGATCTGGCTCTCGCAGACCACCCTCAGCGTCGACGAGACCATGGAGACGGTCCGCCGTCTCAAGGAGAAGTACCCGACGCTGATCGATCCGCCGTCGGACGACATCTGCTACGCGACGCAGAACCGGCAGGTCGCGGTCAAGACCATGGCACCGCAGTGCGACCTGGTGATCGTGGTGGGGTCGAGGAACTCGTCCAACTCGGTCCGGCTCGTCGAGGTTGCCCTGCAGGCCGGTGCGCGCGACGCCCACCTGGTGGACTACGCCAAGGAGATCGACACCTCCTGGCTCGAGGGCGTCACCACGGTCGGGGTGACCTCTGGCGCCTCCGTGCCCGAACTGCTGGTGCGCGGGGTGGTGGACCTGCTGGCCGACCACGGCTACAACGATGTGTCCTCGGTGCGGACCGCGCAGGAGACCATCACGTTCTCCCTGCCCCGCGAGCTCCGGGTCCCCAAGAAGGTCTAGAGCGGCAGGGGAGTCACCGGCGCGCGTGCGCCGGAGCCGCCCGCCGCCGATGGGCCGGTGCCGGGCGGGTGCGCCGGGGTTCCAGGACGAACGCCCGGATCAGCGCGATCGCGACCACCACGAGTGTGGTGGTGAGCATCAGCGGGAACCTGGTCGCCAGCGGCAGGACCATCGAGATCATCTGCGACCGCGAGAAGGCCGCCGCGCTCAGGCCCGCCCCCGCGATCACCGAGGCCAGCGGGACCAGTACGGACATGATGATCGGCGGCTGAATTCCGGCGACGAACAGTGCGCGACGCGAGACCGCCAGCACCGCGATCAGGCAGCCGAGGAAGTACCCCACGGTGAAGCCGGTCCCCAGGGCCCCGGAGAGCGAATCGATCGCCACCCCGGTGAGCGTGACGGCGACCGCGAGCAGGACCGCCGACCAGGCGGGGAGCCCACGTACGGTCGAGACGACGGACCTCTCGTCCGCGGGGACCCGTCCGCTCCTGCGTGTGTTCACGGGATGAGACTCTAACCGTCGAGTCGGCGAGCGAGGAATCTGCCGAAGCGCCGCAGCACGTTGGGCTTGCTCTCCGAAGGCGAGGGTCGGTTGCCGTACACGGCGTGGGGATCGACCGGACCCGTGGGAGGATTCGCGTGGTCGGTCGACGGGTCCTCGGCGTTCGGGTCGGGCGGGACCACCTCGTCGTCGTCGATCGGCAGGGTCCCCACCACCGACCCACTCTCACCGGTCGCCTCGACCGACCCGCTGTCGGGTGCCCCGTGGGGGTGTCCCGGCCGGGTGTCCTTGATCCCCGCCATGATGGCGCTGCTGCTCTTGCGCAGTGGCGCGAACCTCGAACTGGACATCTCGCCGAGCCAGGCCGTCAGACGCCCCTCGTCGGTGGCGGACGCGAGGTCGGATGCCGTCACGTCCCCGGTCCGCAAGTCGATCTGCTCACCGAGGTACCGGAGCATCACGGCGGCCACCGCCAGTATCGGCACCGCGAGGAACGCCCCGATGATGCCGAAGAGGGTGCCACCGGCGGCCACGCCGAGCAGGATCACGACGGGGTGCAGGTTCATCGCCCGCGACTGGAGGATCGGCTGGAGGATGTTGCTCTCGAGCTGCTGCACCGCGATGATCACGACGAGCACGATGATCGCGGTGGTCAGGCCGTTGGCCACCAGCGCGATGAGCACAGCCAGCGCGCCGGCCGTGAAGGCACCGACGATCGGGATGAATCCGGCCAGGAAGGTGATGACCGCCAGCGCCCACGCCAGCGGTACGCCCAGGATGACCAGTGCCAGGCCGATGAAGAAGGCGTCGACGAACGAGACGATCGCCTGCGCGCGGATGTACCCGCCGAGGGTGTTCCAGCTGCGGGTGAGGACCTCGGTGAGGTGGCGACCGGCGTTGCGGCCGGCGATCCGGCGCACGAACGGCAGGAACCGGGGGCCGTCCTTGATGAAGAAGAACGTGAGCACCAGGACCAGCACGAAGGTGATGAGGAGTGAGCCCACCGCGGTGACGCCGGTGAACACACCGTTGGCGATCTGGTCGCCCCGGTCCTGCAGCGTCGAGCTGAGCTGGCCCAGCACGCTGTCGAGCTGCTCGTCCCTGATGTTCAGGGGCGGGCCCCGGAGCCAGTCCTGGACCTCGCCGATCGCCTCGGAGGCCTGGTCCGCCAACTGGACGCTCTGATCGATGATCGACGGGGCGATCAGGGCGAGGATGCCCGCGACGGCCCCGAGTGAGCCGAGGAGGGAGATGAGCGCGGCAAGCGCTTTGGGGACGCCGTGGCGGGTCATCCACCCCGTCGGGGGCCAGAGGACCGTCGCCACGATGAGCGCGAGCAGGATCGGTAGGATGCCCACCCACAGCGCGCCACCGATCTGGCTGAGCAGCCATCCCGCGATGAGGAGGATGGCCAGGCGCAGCGCCCAGTCGGTGACCCAGCGCCCGCCGAGGCCGATGAGGACGGACCGGTCGACGTACTCCTCGTCTGTCCCGACCGGGGGAGGCGGTTTCGGCTCGTCGCTCATGGCACACATCCTGTCAGAGGTCTCGCCGACGCGCTCCCTGTGACCGCCAGGGGTGGCGGGCAGCGGGGACGCGGGGCCCGGGCCGTAGACTCAGGCCTCGTGAGTCTCACCCTCGGAATCGTCGGACTGCCCAATGTCGGTAAGTCGACCCTGTTCAACGCCCTGACGAACAACGACGCGCTGGCCGCGAACTACCCGTTCGCCACGATCGAGCCGAACATCGGGGTCGTGGACCTGCCGGACCCCCGACTGGCCCGGTTGGCCGAGATCTTCGGCTCCGAGCGGATCCTGCCCGCGGTGGTGTCCTTCGTGGACATCGCCGGGATCGTCAAGGGTGCCAGCACCGGTGAGGGGATGGGCAACAAGTTCCTCGCCAACATCCGCGAGGCCGAGGCCATCTGTCAGGTCGTGCGCGTGTTCGACGACCCGGATGTGATCCACGTCGACGGCCGCGTCGACCCGATGGCCGACATCGAGGTGATCGCCACCGAGCTGATCCTCGCGGACATGGAGACCCTCGAGAAGGCCGTTCCGCGCCTGGAGAAGGAGTCCCGCAAGGACAAGTCCCTGGTGCCGCAGCTCGAGGAGATCCGCAAGGCCCAGGCCGTGCTCGAGGACGGCCGGACCCTGTTCCAGGCGCAGGACGAGGTGGACCGCACACTGCTGCGGGACCTGCACCTGATGACGGCCAAGCCCTTCCTCTACGTCTTCAACGCCGACGAGGCCGTGCTCACCGACGCCGGGCGTCAGGCCGAGCTGCGCGCCGCGGTGGCTCCCGCCGACTGTGTGTTCCTCGACGCCAAGGTCGAGTCCGAGCTCCGCGAGCTCGACGAGGCCGACGCCATGGAGCTGCTCGAGTCGATCGGCCAGGAGGAACCGGGCCTGAACGCGCTCGCCCGCGCCGGCTTCCACACCCTGGGCCTGCAGACCTACCTGACAGCCGGGCCCAAGGAGTCGCGCGCCTGGACTATCCGCAAGGGCGACACCGCTCCCAAGGCCGCCGGCGTGATCCACACCGACTTCGAGAAGGGCTTCATCAAGGCCGAGATCGTGTCGTTTGACGACCTCGACGCCGCCGGGTCCATGGCCGCCGCGAAGGCCGCCGGCAAGGTGCGCATGGAGGGCAAGGACTACGTCATGGCCGACGGCGATGTGGTGGAGTTTAGGTTCAACGTCTAGACGGCCTTCTATGACGGAGTCGGACGACCTTGTCGCTGTTCCGTGCCCGTCTGGCGACTCAGGTCGGGCTCAACCCCGCCAGAACCACCTCGAGTAACTGATCCCGGTCGCTGCCGTCCCCGAGCCGCACAGCGTGTTCGACTCCGCAGACGAGTCGCTGAACCTGGTCGAGCGAGATGTCCGGCCGCACAGCTCCCGCGGCAATCGCGTTGGTGAGTGTCGTCTGCGCGAGGCCGAAGAGTTCGTCGCGGAGGCCGCGCACCGCGGTGGAAGTCTCGTCCGAGAGCAGCATGAGTTGTAGACCCTCGTGCTGGAGTTGTCGGGTGGCCGTCTCCCGCACGAGCTGCGTGAAGGCACGGCTTGGGTCGGGTTCCTCGGCGGCGGCCCGGGCCTTGTCGACGAGTTGGTCCAAGGCCTCCAGGGTGAGTGCCTCGACCAGTGCGGTCACCGTCGGGAAGTGGCGGTAGACGGTGGCCACGCCCACGTCCGCCTGACGGGCGAGGTCGTTGAGGCGGAGCTCGGAGATCGGCTGCCTGCGCGCGGCCTCGAGGATCTTGGCGCGGGACCGTGCGGCGTCTGATCTGAGAGTGGGCACAGGCACACCCTACCAAAGTGGACTTTCTATCCGTTTCGGCGCTATCCTCTAAGTGGATAGACCATCCACTTAGAGGAGTTCATCATGACCTGGGATCCCACCCGCCTACCAGACCTCGCCGGGCGCGTCTATGCCGTGACCGGTGCGACCGGGGGTATCGGTTACTTCGCTGCTGAGCAGCTCGCCGCCGCTGGCGCGCAGGTGATCCTCGCGTCGCGGTCAGCTCGGAAGATCGAGGTGGCCGCGGCGGCGATCCGGGGTCAGGTGCCTGACGCCATCACCGGGTCCGTCCCCTTCGATCTCACGTCACTGGACTCTGTTCGCGAGGGCGCTGAACGGCTAGCGGTTCTGCCACGGTTGGACGGCATTTTCCTGAACGGGGGTCCCATGGAGTTCTCCGCCCGGGCGAGGACGCAGGATGGCCTGCCCCTCATGGTCGGGGCCCACACGGTGTCCAATGTCGCTCTGGTCGCGAGGCTTCTCGACGCGTACTCGTCTCAGAATCGCGATCATCCCCTCAGGATCGTCCATGCCTCCACCGGGTTCGTTCAGCGGTTCCGCATGGAGGTGACGGACGTCCGCGCCAGGCCTCGCACCGGTATCGGCGCCTACATCCTGGCGAAGACGCTCACCGAACTGTATGCCTATGAGCTGGACCGGCGAGTGCGTGCCGCCGGCCTCCCGATCGCGTCCATCGTCACGCGACCGGGCGTGGGTGTTGACGCCAAGACGCCGCAGCGTCCGGGGATCCGGGACTCCACCGTTGCCTACCGGCGGAACCCGTATACGCCGTGGGCGCAGGGAAAGGATGCGGCGGCGTGGTCGGGTGTGCGCGCGCTGGCGAGCCCTGATGCCGTCGGTGGCGAGTTCTACGGCCCGAGGAAGCTTGCCGGGCCCCCACTCCGTCTGTCCCCCTCACTCCACACGAGCGCTCCGGACCCGGGCATCGCAGAACGGCTCTGGGCCGGACTCCACGACCTCGCCGGCACGCAGGTGCGCTTCTAGCGTGCGGACCAGTCAGCGCGTGACCATCGGAGTGGCTGAGGACCAGGACGGCCACGCCTGCGCTCAGCAGGGCATCGAGGCCGTTTCACCGTCGCGACGGCAGCCCTCGTCGTCGTCACATCATGTCGCGTGAGGGACCTGATCACGGTGACGTGAGCCGCGCGATCAGCCGTTCGACCCGCC
>NZ_JAALDW010000233.1:16004-23707 GCF_014145055.1 Dietzia sp. DQ11-38-2 | reverse complement strand
GGCTTCCGTCCTCGCGAGCGCGGCGTCGGACTCCCTGCGGGCCGCGGCGTCCACCGCGGCGACCATGTCCCCCACGACGTGCTGCTGGTCCGCGGCCGCACGCCTGAGGAACTCCTGCCGTCGCCCGGCATCGGCGGGGCCGCCCGGGTCCAGGATCGCGGAGGCCGCTCCCGGAGCCGTCCCCTGGCGATGTAACAACCGGGAGTACTCGTCGAGGGTGCTCCTGGCGGACTCCACGCCGGATTCCGCCTGCTCGCGCTCGGCGATCGTGCGGTCGGCCTCCGCTATCGACCGGTCGAGGTCGAGTCGGGCCATCTGCAGGTCGACGAGGGTCTTGTTGACCCCCTCGCGCTTGACCGCGATGTCCTGGCGGGTGGCGTCGAGTCGCGCGGACGCATCCGCGACCGCGCGGATCAGGCCGCTGATGTCCTCGGGAGAGGCCGCGGGTTCCACCTGTGCCGCCACGACGGGCGCCTGGATCACACCCGATGCGGTGCCCAGGACGAGCGCTGCGGCGAGCAGGGCACGACCGCCCGCCGGCCCCGGACCCCGACGTCTCCGCGCTCCCGGAGCGCGGGTTGATGAATGGTCAGGCTTCACGTTTCACCTTCCGATAACCGCACGAGGATGCGGTCGACCGCGCGACCCGCGCGGCGGGACGCGTCACCGAGAAGGGTGAGGTGCCGGTGATGCCTTCCCCTGCGCCACTAGAGCCTCATACCAACTCGGCAGAACCGATGGTTCCTCTAGCACCGTAGGTCACAGAAGCCCCGTCTGGAACATCAGGCGGCAAAATACACTGCTGTAACTCGAATAACCCGAGGAACGTCGGCGTGTCGGGCGGTGATGCGGGACCGTGACCGTCAGCGGAGGCGACGCCGCAGCACGACCGCGAACGCGACCGCGACCACGATCGCGAGGACGAGCACGATGGCGGAGAGCGCTCCCCAGGGAGGCGCGGGGGCGGTGACCTTGTGCGCGAACACCGCGGCGGAGGCGACGGGGTCGAACTCCTCCCAGGCATCGTCCTGGCCCGCCTCGAGGAGATGCCGCGGAATCGTGTCGCTGGAGCTACCGACGAAGACCGGGGTCCGGACGAGAATCGTGCCCTCGTACTCCTCGTTCAGCAGGGCGGCGAGGTCGCGGGCGTCGGTGTAGACGAGCGCAGGGGCCTCGGTGTAGACCACCTTGAGGTCGAGCCCACGGTCCCCCGCCTCGGCGACCACGGTCCGCAGGCCCTCGACGAACGGCTCCGGAGCGGAGACGCCGTCGTCGGCGAGGTCCCGTGACACGGCCTCGTAGTCCAGCCACTGCGGAACCTCCCCCTGCTGCAGAGACATCACCGGCTCGGCCTCGTAGGCGAGCGTGGTCACGGAATCGTCGGAGTTGTCCACGGGCGATATGGTGCCATCTCGTCGTCGTCGAACCGAACACGCGCGCCGCACGGCGCGACACCCGCTCCGCGCCCCCCACCTTCGGGCGGGCCGGAACCTATACAGAACGACCGTACTGGTAAATTGGTGACCGCAACCGGGCGCGAGGGTCCACAATGGGTCCTGTGTCCGCCCCCGGCGTCGCCGCCCGAGACACGCGGTGACACCGGGAGGGATGACGAATCGACATTCACACCACGAGTGGAGCTGACGTGACAGCAAGCATTGACAGCTTTGGCGCCAAGGGAACCCTAGAGGTCGGCGGCCAAGCCTACGAGATCTACCGCCTGTCGGCGGTCGACGGAGCCGCGAAGCTCCCCTACTCCCTCAAGGTCCTCACCGAGAACCTGCTGCGCACCGAAGACGGTAAGAACGTCACCAAGGCGCATATCGAGGCGCTGGCGGGCTGGGACCCCGCCGCCGAGCCCGATACCGAGATCCAGTTCACGCCCGCCCGCGTGATCATGCAGGACTTCACCGGTGTCCCCTGCATCGTCGACCTCGCCACCATGCGTGAGGCCGTCAAGACCCTCGGCGGCGACCCCGACAAGGTCAACCCCCTCGCGCCGGCGGAGATGGTCATCGACCACTCGGTGATCATCGAGTCCTTCGGTGGAAAGGACTCGTTCGACAAGAACGTCGAGATCGAGTACCAGCGCAACGAGGAGCGGTACCAGTTCCTCCGCTGGGGCCAGGGCGCGTTCGACGACTTCAAGGTCGTCCCCCCCGGTACCGGCATCGTCCACCAGGTCAACATCGAGTACCTCGCCCGGTCGGTGATGGTCCGCAACGGCCAGGCCTACCCCGACACCTGTGTGGGAACCGACTCGCACACCACCATGGAGAACGGACTCGGCGTCCTGGGCTGGGGCGTCGGCGGGATCGAGGCCGAGGCCGCCATGCTCGGTCAGCCCATCTCCATGCTCATCCCCCGCGTGGTGGGATTCAAGCTCACCGGCTCGATCAAGCCGGGCGTCACCGCCACGGACGTCGTCCTGACGATCACCGAGATGCTCCGCAAGCACGGCGTCGTCGGCAAGTTCGTGGAGTTCTACGGTGCCGGTGTCGCCGCCGTGCCGCTGGCCAACCGTGCCACGATCGGCAACATGAGCCCGGAGTTCGGCTCCACCTGTGCCATGTTCCCCATCGACGGTGAGACGATCGACTACCTGCGCCTGACGGGCCGCGACGACGAGCAGCTCGCTCTGGTCGAGGCGTACGCCAAGGAGCAGGGCATGTGGCTCGACCCCGAGGCGGAGGAGCCCGTCTTCTCCGAGTACCTGGAGCTCGACCTGGGCGATGTCGTCCCCTCGATCGCCGGGCCCAAGCGTCCGCAGGACCGTATCGAGCTGGCCGACGCCAAGAGTGCGTTCCGTAAGGACATCCACAACTATGTGGACGCCGGTGTCAATCCCCTCGGTGACACCGAGAAGGGTCGGATGCAGTCCGAGGGCGGCGCCCCGTCCGACAACGTCGGTACGGCCACCCTGTCCCACGCCGAGGAGGGCTCGGTCCGGGCCGACGCCTCCGCCGGTGCCGAGGGCCGTCCCTCCAAGCCCGTCGAGGTGTCCGTCGACGGCACCGAGATGGTCCTGGACCACGGCATCGTCTCCATCGCCTCGATCACCTCCTGCACCAACACGTCCAACCCGTCGGTGATGATCGGCGCCGGGCTCCTCGCCCGCAAGGCCCACGAGAAGGGCCTCAAGGCCAAGCCGTGGGTCAAGACCTCCATGGCGCCGGGCTCCCAGGTCGTCACCGAGTACTACGAGCGCGCCGGACTCTGGCCGGACCTGGAGGCCCTCGGCTTCTACCTGGTCGGCTACGGCTGCACGACGTGTATCGGTAACTCCGGTCCGCTGCCGGAGGAGATCTCCGAGGCCATCCAGGAACATGACCTCACCGCCACAGCGGTCCTGTCCGGCAACCGCAACTTCGAGGGCCGGATCAACCAGGACGTCAAGATGAACTACCTGGCGTCCCCGCCGCTGGTCATCGCGTACTCCATCGCCGGGACCATGGACTTCGACTTCGAGACCGACTCCCTGGGCAAGGACTCCGAGGGCAACGACGTCTACCTCAAGGACATCTGGCCCTCCAGCGAGGAGATCGAGGAGACCATCAAGGCCTCCATCTCGTCCAAGGAGTACACGTCCAAGTACGCCGACGTCTTCGCCGGAGACGACCGCTGGCGCGGGCTCAGCACCCCGGACGGCAAGACCTTCGAGTGGGACGAGAAGTCCACCTACGTCCGCAAGCCCCCGTACTTCGAGGGGATGCAGATGGAGCTCACCCCGGTCGAGGACGTCAAGGGCGCCCGCGTGCTGGCCAAGCTCGGTGACTCGGTCACGACCGACCACATCTCGCCGGCGTCGACGATCAAGCCGGGCACCCCGGCCGCGCAGTACCTCGACGCCAACGGCGTGGCCCGTCAGGACTACAACTCCTTCGGGTCGCGTCGCGGCAACCACGAGGTCATGATCCGCGGCACCTTCGCCAACATCCGTCTGCAGAACCAGCTGCTGGACGGCGTCACGGGCGGCTACACGCGCGACTTCACGCAGGAGGGCGCCCCGCAGGCGTTCATCTACGACGCCGCCCAGAACTACGCCGCTCAGGGCACTCCGCTCGTCGTGCTCGGCGGCAAGGAGTACGGCACCGGGTCCTCGCGCGACTGGGCGGCCAAGGGCACCAGCCTGCTCGGCGTCAAGGCGGTCATCACCGAGTCGTTCGAGCGCATCCACCGCTCGAACCTCATCGGCATGGGCGTCATGCCGCTCCAGTTCCCCGAGGGCGAGTCGCACGAGACCCTCGGACTGGACGGCACGGAGACCTTCGACATCACCGGGATCGAGGAGCTGAACAACGGCACCACGCCCAAGACGGTCAAGGTCACCGCCACCAAGGAGGACGGCCGGACCGTCGAGTTCGACGCCAAGGTGCGCATCGACACCCCCGGCGAGGCGGAGTACTACCGCAACGGCGGAATCCTGCAGTACGTCCTGCGCAACATGATCAAGGGCTGATCACCTCCACCCCGACGGCGGTGCGCGGTAACTCCCGGTGAGACAGGGGGAACCGCGTACCGCCGTGGTGTATCCGTAGGAAGGTACAGAAATGCCCAGGGTCAGCCAGGACCACATGGACGCCCGGCGTCGCGAGATCCTGTCGGGCGCGCGCGAGTGCTTCGCCGAGTTCGGGTTCGAGGGCGCCACCGTTCGTCGCCTCGAGGAGGCCACGGGTCTGAGCCGTGGTGCGATCTTCCACCACTTCGACGACAAGGACGCGCTGTTCCTCGCACTCGCCCATGACGACGCCGCGGCGATGGCGGCCACGGTGGCGGAGCAGGGGCTGGTCCAGGTGATGCGGGAGATCCTCGCGGATCCCCACGAGTTCTCCTGGCTCGGAACGCGGCTGGAGATCGCGCGACGGATCCGCACCGACCCGGCCTTCCGCGAACGGTGGACCGACCGGCAGGTGGAGCTCGACGACGCCATCCTCACCCGCCTGCGGGAACAGAAGGACTCCGGCAGGATGCGGACGGACGTGCCGGACGACGTGCTGCGCGTCTACCTCGACATCGTCCTCGACGGGCTCATCACCCATCTCGCCACCGGACGGGGTACCGAGCACGTCAGTGCGATGCTCGATCTGGTGGAGGCGTCGTTGCGCACCGCTCGTGACTGAGTGCGGGACGCGCGTACGGTGGGGCGCATGACCGCCTCCACACCACAGATCCCCTTGATCGACCTCAACGACGGCCGTGCTATCCCCCAGCTCGGTTTCGGGACGTACCAGGTCCCGCCCGCTGATACCGAGAAGGTCGTCTCGGATGCTCTCGAGGCCGGGTACCGGCACCTCGACACCGCCCAGATGTACGGCAACGAGGACGGGGTGGGTCGTGCGATCGCGGCATCGGGTATCCCGCGCGACGAACTGTGGCTCACCACCAAGCTCAACAACTCCTTCCACGAGCGCGCCGCGGCCCGAGATTCCGCTGAGCGCTCCCTCGAGGCACTCGGTGGCCGGATCGACCTGTTCCTGGTGCACTGGCCGCTGGCCATGCATGACGACGTCGCCCGCGTGTGGGAGGCCATGGAGGGCATCCGCTCGGACTTCGCGGTGGACTCCATCGGCGTCTCCAACTTCACCCCCGCCAATCTGGCGCGACTGTCGGACGCGGGACTCAGCACTCCCACGGTCAACCAGATCGAGTCGAACCCCTACTTCGTGAACGACGAGGTGCGCGCGGCGTGCACCGACCGCGGGATCGCGGTGGAGGCGTGGAGCCCGCTCGCGCAGGGCGCGGTCTTCGGCGACCCCCAGCTCACGGCCCTGGCGGAGCAGGTCGGTCGCTCCATCTCGCAGGTGGTCCTGCGGTGGGTGCTCCAGCGCGGGGACATCGTCTTTCCCAAGTCCTCGAGCCCGGGCCGGATGCGCGAGAACCTCGAGATCTTCGACTTCGAGCTGAACGACGAGCAGATGGCCTCGATATCGGCCCTCCACAACGGCACGCGCTCGGGGCCGGACCCCGACACCTTCGACTGGCGCGGCTGAGGCGGGCCCCGCCCGGTCCGGCCCCGCCGGTCCGGCCGCAGATCGGGTGAGCCGTCACTCCGGTCAGAGTTTTCCCTCGTGAACCTACGGCGGAACGTACCTGACTGACGGTTCACCCATTTCGCGGCCGCTTTTCGACGATGGACGCGGTCGACTGGAATTAGAGTCCGTTCATGACCACCACTCGAGCGCACGGTGACGCCGCGCGCGCTGACGGCCCGTCCGCCGGGGGCCCCTCGGGTCGGATGCTCGCCTCGTACGCCGCTGGCAGCGTGGGCACGGGGGCGTTCAGCACCTTGCCCGGACTGGTGCTCGCCTATTACCTGACCGACTCGATCGGGGTGGCCGCCGCGGTGGCGACGGTGCTCGTGCTGGTGCCCAAGGTGATCGACGTCCTGGCGTACCCGCTGATCGGGGCGATCTCCGACCGCGCCTCGCACCGCACCGGTTACCGCACGGGGCTGATGCTGTTCGGCTCGCTCGCGCTACCCCTGCTCTTCGTGGCGACCTTCTCGGCCCCCACCCGGTGGGGCACCGCACTGGCCGGCGTCTGGGTGATGGGCTTCTTCCTCCTGGCCTCACTGGCATTCTCGTGTTTCCAGGTCCCCTATCTCGCCCTCCCGGCGGAGCTGACCGGTGATTCGGCCGTGAGGGTCACGATCCTCGCGTGGCGGGTGGCGGTGCTGGCCGCGACGATCCTCGTGGTGGGCGGCGGCGGTCCTGCGCTGCGCGAGGCCGCGGGCGGAGGCGCGACGGGGTACGTGGTGATGGCGGTCGGCGTATCCGTCCTGATGCTGGGCGGCATGCTGTGGGCCACGCTGGGATCCGGCCGACGGACGATCCTGCGGGCGGACGCCCAGGTCGGTGACCTGGGCCGGCAGTACCGCGACGGACTCGACGCGCTGCGGGTGACCCGGCCGTTCCGGTTGTTGGTGGGCCTGTTCTGCCTCCAGGCGGTGGCCACGGCGGTGATGCTCGCAGGAGGCCAGTACGTCGCCACCTACATCCTGGGCAACGAGGCCGCGTTGACCGGGCTGTTCCTCGCGCTGATCGCCCCCGCACTGGTGGTGATGCCGCTGTGGGCGCGCCTGGCCCACGCCCGGGGCAAGGTCCCCGCTCTGGCGACGGCGACGATCCTGTTCACCGTCTCCGCTCTCCTGCTCATCCCCGCCGGCGTGTGGCCGGGGATGTGGGTGCACATCCCGGTCGCTCTGGCGGGCGTCGCCTACGCCGGCATGCAGGCTCTTCCCATGTCGATGCTCCCCGACACCACGGATATGGACCGCGAACTGGGCGGCCGTCGTCGCAGCGGTGCGATGAGCGGGCTGTGGACCGCCTCCGAGACCGGATCCATGGCGCTGGGGCCCGTCGTGGTGTTGGCGCTGTTGGCGGTGACCGGCTTCCGCTCGGGCGGCATCGCTGATCAGCCCGAACCGGCCCTGTGGGCGATCGTCCTGGGCTTCTCCCTCGTGCCGGCTCTGCTGACCGCGGCCAGTCTGCTCGTCATCCGCGCACTGGGCCGGGAGCACCCGAGCTGGACCCAGCCTGCACGACCGGCCTACCCCGCACGACCGGCTTAACCCGCACGACCGACCCAGCCCGCATGAACGACCCCGCACGACGGACGGATTCCCCATGACAGTCGACCACCCGGACACCGATCCCCTGGAGAGCCTGATCGACCGGCGCGGCGCGGCAGCCCTCGAGACCCTG